>CAYFJO010000104.1:4957-27784 GCA_964343305.1 uncultured Pirellulaceae bacterium
GGTGCGTCGTCAGCGGGTGCGTCGTCAGCGGGTGCGTCGTCAGCGGGTGCATCGTCAGCGGGTGCTTCGTTGGAAAATGCTTTGAACGGATACCAAGTTGCAACAAACGAACCATCTTTGTCACGAAGGTCGATGCGCCCATCAATAAACTCAATCACCCTGTCCGTCGGTTTCTGCCCTTCTTTCTGAAACCGCACGAGGATGCCGCCGTCTTTGTGCGGGCGAAGCACCCACCAATTCGAATGGACTACTGTTTCTAATGGAGGTTTGCCGCTGGTGATCGTAAAAGTGCCGTCTAACATGAATTCGTACTTGGCACCCTCACCCTTTAGGCCTTTTTTGACCTCAAACGTACCCCACGTGCCGACAAGCCGGGGATCCGTCTTCCGCTGGCCGCAACCAACCATCGCCCCAATCACGAGCATTCCCGCGAGGGCAGAAAACCATGTCAATGAATCAACTCGCCGCCTCATTTCACGTCGTCCTATGAATAAGATAAACACTAATGAGCCTATTCCAAAACCGGGGCTGGCTCCCTTGGCCGCAAGTGCCTGTCCCGCTCTTGGGATAGGCTCTAGACATCGGCCACGGAAACTTAATCCAGTACGTCTGGTCCGTGGAAAAGGATCATTTTATACTGCTCGGCGGACTCGTGCTTTTTGCTGACACCGTGCATTTCTTCTTCCAGATGCTCAATCTCCACTCGACATCCCCCGACCGCTGGCTGCGACAAGTCGACCAACACCTGGACGAGATTCTGCTGGACCACGCCCATTGCGAGCGAAAGGCGGCCGGCTGTGCGATGAACCTGCTGATGTCCTACGTGGAAAACGAAGAATTGTGCCGCGAAATGACCGTCATCGTCAATGAGGAGTTGGACCATTTCCACCAGGTATTGGAGTTGCTCCACCAGCGCGACATCCCGTTTCGCCGTCAAAAACCCAGCAACTACGGCCGGCAGCTCCACGACTTGGTCCGCAAGTTCGAACCGGACCGCGGCGTCGATCGACTGCTGATCGCCAGCCTGATCGAAGCTCGTTCGTGCGAACGATTCAGTTTGCTCCGCGACCATGTGCCGGACCAACAACTGGCCGAGTTCTACGAAAGCCTCTTCGAATCCGAAGCCCGTCATCACACGACGTACGTCCGGCTGGCGAAATCCTTTGCAACCGAAGATTCCGTCCGGCAACGTCTCGAAGAACTTTCGGCCCAAGAAGCACAAATCATCGAAACTGGCGACGAATTGCCACGGATGCATTCGTAATCTGATTCAATCACCGAAAAGGTGGAGCGATAACTTGGAAATCGATCTCGATTGTTTTGATGCGCACTGGTTGCGTAAGGCAGCATTGCCAATCAATGGGACGGAAGAAGATGAAGTCAGTGTAATAAGATCATGCCTTCGTCATCGAGAGCATAATCCAGGGCAAGTTTATGACCTTCAACACGAGTTGAGCGACGAACTTGTTGCAGGCGTAGTGTCGCACCTTGTGATCAATCTTGAGTCATGCGACCACGAAACAATTCTCAACTTTGCGATTAAGAACTCATCACCGATCTACTCCAAGTCGATCGTTCAGCAACTTGGAGAATTAAGATTCTTCACGCGCGAAGACGATCTGGCCATTCTTAATGCGACGAAGCAGGGCTGCGATTCATTTGATGTTTTTGATGAGATGTTTCCTGGCTCGCGTGGAGTCGTTACCTTTTCACGGGTTGGATTCAACCAAGCTGTCGACGAGGCGATTATCTGCTACGGGAATCGCGGCGGCATGTATATGTTGATGCGGAAGAAGAACAACAAATGGGAAATTGACGAGAGGATTGTGGCATGGTGGAATTAGCTGGTAGGGCCCGTTCCTGCGTTCTGACCGGCCAACCAAGTGACAACGATGGTGGACTCCGTCCAACACGACCTTGCCGAGGCTCGGCGGCTGATTGGAAGAACTTGAAGACGCCTTACAGGCTTTGCTTTGATCCGCGCTGCGATCAGTCGAGTTTGATCGAAAAAACTAGGACGAAGATTCCAGCGATGAAGGCCAGGGCTACCAGCGTCGCAATCAACAGTCCCTGCCAACGGACTGGCTCATATTCCATCGCCGGTGCTTCGCCTTTTACGCGGGCACGCAAGTCTCGAATCAGCAGTCCAATTCCCGCGATCGCGATCGCTCCCGCCAACACGAAGGGAAGGATCACCGTCGGCCAGAATCCAGCGAAGTCGTACAAGGCAATCATGAACGACCACATGAGTACTTGATCGGTCACGCCCGCTTCGAAGTCGACCATCTTCCAGTAGTGCTCGTAAGCCCAAAACAAAAACACGCCACCAAATAGCATGATCACCCAAGGTGGCGGAAGCTTGCCTTGTTGCATGGAAACGTCTTGTCGCGAAAGGTTCGCCGGCGAGGCCGATGGCTGTACGAAACTAAGTTAGATCAACTTTGGAACTTCGAGCAAGCGGTTCGTTGCTTAGCCCGGTACTTTTGCTAAACTGGGTTCCTCATTCCTGGAAACAGTTGCATGGCAAAGTCGACGAAGAAGTCACCAAAGCGAAAAAATCCCCTCGCGGGTTGCAAGAAAACCATCGACGGGCTGCGCGAGTGCGGTGCGATGTTTCACAGCCGCGGCTGGTCGGTCGGGACGAGCAGCAATTACAGCGTGATCGTGCAACGCGATCCGGTAGAACTGATCGTCACGGCCAGCGGCAAGCACAAAGAACGGCTTGAGCGCGACGATTTCGTTCGCATAGGAGCCGATGGCAAGCCGACCGTCGATGGACAACCCAAGTCGTCGGCCGAGACGATGTTGCATGTCGTGTTGGCCGAGCAGCCTGAAGTCGGCGCGGTGTTGCATACGCATTCAGTTTGGTCGACGGTGTTGTCCGATTTTTATGCGGCCGACGGTGGCTTTGAAATCGAAGGCTACGAAATGCTCAAGGGCCTGGCGGGCGTTCAAACACATGATACGTCTGCTTGGGTCCAAATCTTCGACAACACGCAAGACATTCCCGCGCTCGCCGAGGAAGTTACGCGACGATTGAATGACGCCGAAAGACCACTAACGCACGGGTTTCTGATTCGTCGCCACGGACTGTACACATGGGGCGTCGACTTGGACGAGGCTCGCCGTCAGATTGAAATCTTCGAATTTCTGTTTGAGTGCGTTGGCCGACTACTAATGCTGACGGGCCAGGTGCCGGATGCCACCAGTTCAGCTTACTCTTACATTCAGACTTCCGAAGTCCAAGAAGACTTCGGAAGTCGAAATACCACTAACTCTGGAGATAATTGATGGCCTCATTAACGATTCATGACGAAAACAGAACGTTGACCGACGCCGACGAGATTCGCGAATTTCTCAAGCCGTTCGGTATCTGGTACGAAAAGTGGGACGTCGAAGGCCGGCTCAAGGAAGACGCCACGAACGACGATGTGCTGGAGACCTACAAGCCGGAAGTCGATCGGCTCAACGAACAAGGCGGCTATGTCACGGCCGACGTGATCAGCGTCAACTCGGAAACACCTGGTTTGCAAGACATGCTCAACAAGTTCAACAAAGAACACACGCACAGCGAAGATGAAGTTCGCTTCGTCGTCCAAGGACAAGGCGTGTTTCAAGTGCACCCGGACGATGGCCCGGTGTTTGGCATTCACGTCGAGAGCGGCGACTTGATCAACGTGCCCAAGGGAACGAAACATTGGTTCGACCTGTGCGCAGACAAGCAGATCCGCTGCATCCGATTGTTCATCGATCCAGCCGGTTGGGCGCCTGAGTATATCGACGGCAGCAATTTGCACGAAAACTATCTGCCAGTGTGCTTTGGCCCGGAGTTCATTCCACCCGAAGGCACGGACGGTGTTGATTCGGTTGTGAAAGTGTGATGCTGTGGTGGGTGAAATGCAACGAGTTAGTCGCCATCTTTGCGACCAGCATCAAAACCGCCGAAAAGAACAAGTCAGCAAAACGAGGAAAGCAGCCCACCGCATAAACAACACTTCGACGTTCTACATTGAGAGTTCTACATTCCCAGTTTCGTGACGTAAGGACTGTTCGTTGATCACTTTCAAAGGCATCGGAATTCTGCTCGACATCGAAGGCACGACGTCATCCGTTAGCTTCGTCTACGATGTGATGTTCCCATTCGCGCGGCGCGAGTTGGAATCTTACCTTGATGCGAACTGGGGCAGCGACGAATTGAATGCGGCTTGCGAGCAAATTGCCAAGGACGCGGGCCACGATTCGCTCGCGGCTTGGGATGGCGAAGACAAACAACAACTCGTGCGTGACGAAGTCGTCCGGTTGATGGACAACGATGTCAAAGCGACGGGGCTCAAGCAACTGCAAGGCCTGATCTGGAAGTCCGGTTTCGAATCTGGCGAAATGAAGGCGCATCTATACGATGATGTGCCGCCTGCGATCGCCACGTGGAACGAAGCGGGCAAAGATGTGCGCATTTATTCATCGGGCAGCATCGCCGCGCAAAAGCTGTTCTTTGGCCATACGATTGCCGGCGACATGTTGGAACAGTTTCGCGGCCATTACGACACGACCACCGGTCCGAAAAAAGAAGCGACAAGTTACGAGCAAATCGCCGCCGACTTTGGCATCGCCGCCGGCGAGATACTCTTTTTGAGCGACGTGCCGGCCGAACTGGATGCAGCTCGCGCGGCGGGATTGCAAACGGCGCTGTGCATCCGACCGGGCAACGCTGAAGTTTCCGCTGACCACGGGCATCCGGAAATCTCTAGCTTTGACCAGGTGAACCTGAAATAATCACGGGACCTGGAATAAATGACGGCGTTGGCCGCGAAACGGGAAGTGTGTTCGACGTCTTGTCGTGAGACTGCCTATTCGATCAGCGGTTCGTTGACTTCCAAAACGCCGCTCGTATGATTCCTTGATGTGTTGCTCACCGCACACATTCTGGCCATGAAGGCCCTTGCCATCGCTAGCGTTGAAAGCGACCCGACACAACCGCTTTCGCCCGCCGACGTTGCGACGTCCATCACGGACATTCTTTCCTAACCCATACCTCTTGCCAATCTAACTGGAATCAACGATGGCCTTCCGTTCGACCGCCCTGTTCCACTCCTTCATTTTTCTGCACGCTGTTGTGAGTCTCTCGCAAGCGGAACCACCACGTGTCCATTTCGATACGACTTATACGGTGCAATGCCAGGATGTTTCCACGGAAGAGTTCTTGCAGACCAGTCCCAGCGAGCGGTTGATCGAAGCGCGTTTCCAAGTGTCTTCTTTGATCACGAAAGGCGAGGAAGACGATTTGATCCAGTATTTCTATCGCATCGAGAGCCCGCACGGAGCACTTCGAATCGCCGACTTTTCGCCGCAAACGACGCTCGCCGCCGAGCATGCCGGCAACATCACGGTTGAGAAGCAAGACTCGACCGAGTCGACGATCGGTGCCACAGTGCCGATTCCAAACAAGTATTCGCCTAAGTCGGGGACATCCGCCGGTGTCACGAAATCCAATGGCACGAAAACCAAATTCGACTTGCTGCCTCCGATGGAGTTGCTCGCCGCCAGCGGAACGATTCATCGCGGCACGGGTGTCTACTTCAAATTGAAACCAAGCGACCGCACGACGCTCGAAGGAGCCAAGGAGTTTGTCGTCGTGATGCGCGTGTCGGACGGTTGGCGAGCCGACCTGATGCACATTCACTGCCGGGCGAATGGCTTCGACCGCGGCGTGGTGCGGCAGCTCGACGAAAAGCGATCGAGTGGCGGTGGCGATTTTATCGTGGCGCTCTACTTGGAAGGCGATGACGAGGCCAGATCGGCGGCGGACCAGTATGCACAAGCGGAAAGAAGATTGCGAAAGGCAGCCGTCTCCCATCAAGCGGATGCCCGAGCGCGCAATCCTTCCAGCCTCGTGGGGCAGATTGGGGCGCTGTTTTCGCCGCCCGCGATTCCCGAAAACTGGTTATCATGGATCATCTTTGGATCGCCTGGCAAGCAACACCACCACTTTCCTGAGGCTGTTGGAGATGATGTATTAGAATATCAACATGCGAAGATGGCGTTGCTGAGCCTAAGTGATGCTGGAATGTAGAATGTAGAAGCAAGAGGCCAACTTGAACATTCTACATTCTTTGTCTTTTTCATTCTCTGCATTTCCGCCACTTCTGACTTGATCGGCGGTGAACTAAGATAAAACTCCATCATGTCCACCGCCGAGCAACCCAAGGCAACGACACCCGCCAAATCGAAACCTCCAAAGATGAATTCCTATCCTCTCTGGAGTCCACGCATCTGGCATGGCATGCGCACGCGAGCGTTTTTCCGCATGATGTGGCAAAACCGATTTCGCGTGCATCCGATCCGTTGGTCGATGGCAATTCTGCTGGTGCCCTTTGCCTTGTACAACTCGGCGATGCACCGCATTCAACAGTTGTTTTATGGCCGAAAGATCGCCAACACCAATATCGAAAAGCCGCCGGTGTTTATCATCGGTCATTGGCGCAGCGGTACGACGTTTTTGCACGAGCTGATGTCGCTGGACGAACGGTTCGCGTTTCCATCGACCTATGAATGTGTCTCGCCTTATCATTTTCTCGTGACCGGCTGGATCATACCGAAGATGTTCTGGTTTATCCTGCCGAGCAAGCGGCCGATGGATAACATGCAAATCGGGTTCGACAAGCCGCAGGAGGATGAATTCGCGTTGTGTGCGATGGGGGCACCGACGTCGTACTATCGCATGGGCTTCCCCAACAACGAGCCGCAGTATCACGAGTTCCTCGAGATGGCGGACGTCAACGAGCAGGACCTGTCGCAATTTCGCGAAGCGTTGATGCACTTTGTCAAAACGCTGACATATAAAAAGAAGAAGCAATTGATCTTGAAGTCGCCACCGCACACGGGCCGGATTCAGTTGCTGTCCAAGATGTTTCCCGGCGCGCGATTCGTGCACATTTTCCGAAACCCGTATTCGATCTTCGCGTCGACGCGTCGGTTGTGGCAGACAATGGACGTGGTGCAAGGCTTTCAAATCCCGAAACATGACGATTTGGACGAATATATTTTCGATTGCTTCGAGCGAATGTATCGAGGGTTTCATCGACAGCGGCAGAATATCAATCCCGCGCACATTTGCGACGTGCGCTACGAAGACTTGGTCCAAGACCCGATCGGCGAAGTGCAGGCGGTGTATGAAAAACTTGGGCTGGGCGATTTTGACGACGTACGAGAGAAGATCGAGGCGCATGTCGCGGACCGGCGGGACTACAAACCGAACAAACACGAGCTGGACGCAGGCATCAAGTCTCAAATCGCCGAGCGCTGGTCGGACTACTTGGAACGATACGGTTACGAAGTCGAAACGTAACGAAATCTCTTGTTCAATTAACCTCGCCACGCAATGATGCGTAAGAAAGGATGAAATCGATGTCGCCGTCCGCAGAAGACCTTGTCGCGTTGATTAGCAAAGAAGCTCACGATGAAATGAACGATGCAGTCGGCGCGATCAAGCACTGTTTCGATCAATTGAGCGAAGAACAGATTTGGTGGCGGCCCGATGAATCGATGAACAGCATCGGAAACCTGGTGTTGCACGTCTGCGGCAACATGCGGCAGTGGATCGTTTCGGGCGTAGGTGGTGAACCGGACGCTCGCCAGCGGCAGTCGGAGTTCGATGAACGCGGACCGATTTCGAAAGTGGAACTGTTGCAAAAGCTCGACGATACGTTGTCTGACGTCAAGGCAGTATTCGCTCGAGTGACACCGCACGACCTCGCGCAGCAGCACCGCATTCAAGGGTTCGATGTGACCCGGCTTCAAGCGATATTTCACAGCATGGCCCATCTTCGAGGACACACTCAAGAAATCGTACAGCTCACAAGAAGCCAAATCGGCGATCAATACAAGTTTATTTTTGTCCCAAGTACGCTCGATGAAGGTAGTCAAACGTCATGACGGTGCAATACACGATCGAACCGCAGCTTTCGCCGGAAGAGTTTGTTGATGTGCTGCGCCGGTCAACACTCGCCGAACGACGCCCAGCCGATGATTTGCCTCGCATCCGTGGCATGCTGGAAAATGCAAACATCATCGTAACTGCAAGAGTTGACAACCATTTGATCGGAGTTTCGCGCGCGATCACAGACTACTACTATTGCACGTATCTGTCGGATCTGGCGGTCGACGTTGAATTTCAACGGCAAGGAATCGGACGTGAGCTGATTCGCCGAACGCATGAAGCGGCGGGGTTGCGCTCCACGCTGATCTTGTTGTCCGCGCCCCAGGCGGCAACGTACTACCCGCACATCGGGATGGAGCAACACAACTCTTGTTGGACGATCCCTCAAGCTCCGATGGCGGACGAATGAACGAATCCTCGTTGCTCGAACTTCGCGATCTTCAAATCGAGTACGCGCGATCACCGCGGTCGGCGAAGTGTTGGGTTACTTGTTCGACAAAAACAACAGCAAAGCATCTCTGCGTCGACTTTGCCAACGAGCCTTTGCGACGTTGGAGCCCGGCGGATTGCTGGTCTTCGACCTTGCCGAGCCAAATCGCAGCATGTCGCGTGAACCGACTCACCGAATTGAGGAAGATTGGGCTGTGCTAGTTCGGTTTGAGAATAACCCGCGCCGTAAACAGTTGACTCGCTACATTACGACGTTTCGCAAATTCGGTAAAAACTATCGGCGACATGAGGAAGTCCATCGCGTTCAGCTTTACGATCCAGCCGAGATCGCCACGATGTTGCGAGAAATTGGTTTCCGCGTGCGAAGATCTCGCAAGTACGGCGACTTTCCACTGCTTGAATCAACGACCGCCTTTATCGCTCGCAAGCCATTGAAGTAGACAATGAAAATCTCAGCGAACGAATGCCAGTGGATTGAACTGCTTCCCAAAGTTGAATTGCATTTACATCTGGAAGGAGCGATTCCTTACGACGCTTTGTGGGAGCTGATTCAGAAGTACGGCGGTGATCCGGCCCTGCCCGATTTAGACTCGCTGCGCCAAAAGCTCACGTACCGAGACTTTTCACACTTCATCGATACTTGGGTTTGGAAGAACAGTTTCCTGCGCGAGTACGACGATTTTACGTTCATTGCCGAGGCTGTTGCACGCGACTTGGTGAAACAAAACATCCGCTACGCGGAAGTGTTTTATTCGCCGCGAGACTTCGCACGCCATGGTTTGGAATCTCAGAAACTGACCGAGGCGATTCGCAGTGGATTGTCGCAGGTGGACGACATTGAAGTGAAACTGGTGGTCGATTTGATTCGCGACTTCGGTCCCCAGAAGGGACGGGAGACGCTCTTGGAAATCAATGAGGTCCGCGACTTGGGAGTCATCGGAGTCGGCATTGGCGGCAGCGAGCAGTTGTATCCGCCCGAAGTGTTTGCTCCTGTATACGAATCGGCGAGAGAGTTGGGTTTTCGCACCAATGCTCATGCGGGCGAAGCGGCTGGACCTCAGAGTGTTTGGGGAGCGATCCAGGTCTTGCGTGTTGATCGCATTGGCCACGGAACACGAGCGGTGGAAGACACCCAATTGGTCGAACACCTCGCGGCGACGCAGATTCCCGTCGAACTAAATCCACTTTCCAACGTTGCGACTGGAGTCGTCGCGTCGCTCGCCGAACACCCGACAAAGAACTACCTGGACCGCGGCGTGCTGGTTTGTGTGAACACGGATGATCCGCGCATGTTTCACAACAGTTTGGTGGACGAATTTGTCGGATTGCGCGAACACTTGGGCATTTCAATTACAGACGTGCAAACGCTGATCTTAAATGGTGTTCGCGCCTCTTGGTTAGACGACGAGCGCAAGGCACAAATGTTGGAAGAATTCCAATCGCATCCCGCCTGGAATTCATGCTCGCAGTAGAATCTAGACCAGCAATTCGCTGAGTGGCCCAGTTTGATCGAGGTCTTTGAGGTTCGGATCAGCCATCCCGAATCGTTCGGCATTCGAACCAGCCACGTTCAACAGCGTCGTATAAAGATTCGCCGTCGTGCGATGGCCAAGTTGACCGTATCCCGGGTAGTCCACGTAACGCCCGGCCTTCAGTTTTCCACCAGCATTGCCCAGCATGACAAACGGCCATTCCCAGCAGCGACTGTGATGACCTTCGGCACCATCGGACAGGTAGATGATCACCGTGTTGTCGAGCATCGTACCGTCGCCTTCGGGAATCGAATCCAGCTTCTTTGCCATTCGAGCGATCAGGTCGAAGTGGAAACGGCGGATCATATCGTACGTTTCCGCCCACGTCATTCCGTTCTGGCTGCCACCATGTCCCGTATGATCCTTGCCCTTCTTCAGGCCCAGCCCGCTGAAGCAAATATCGAAATCACGAATACCTGCTGCCGAAGAAAGCGTCACCACGTTGGTCAGCCCACTGATCAATGCGGCCGCCGCCAGATCAAACTGCGCATCAAGCCGATCCGTTTCGACAACCGATGTGTATTTGTCATTGGGAACCGGCGCGTGCTTGCGAAGCGTATGTTCGATTTCCTTCAATCGGCTTTGTCGTTCGCTCAGCGTGTTGAACGTATCCAGATAAGCGGCAAGCTGCTGACGCTCCGGCCCGGCAAGTTGATTTTCCACCCGTTTAATATCGTCGCGGAGAAAATCAAGCAGGTTTCGTTTGGCAATAAACTCGTTCTTCGCATTGCCATCAGCCACACTTCCAAACAATGTGTTCATCGCCTGATCGGGATTGACCATGATGGGCAGCGGCTTGTTCTTGCCAATCGCCGAGATGCTGCAGACGACACTGTTTTCCAATCGCTTGGAGATTCCCAGACCAATGTGCGGAAAGATCCCGCCGATGTGTTGAGCCAACGCGCCGTCGATCGTCGGACCAAGAACGGAGGTTGACTCGCCGCTTTGGCCACGACCAGCACCAAACGCACCGAGCGCTTGAAAATTGTTCGAGTGACCGCCACCAGCAACTTTTCCAGACAAGCCTTGAAGGATCGTTACCTTGTCCTTCCACGGAGTGATTGGCTGCAGCGAATAGGGCAACTCACGATCTTTCAGCGATTCATCAATGAACTCGGCCGGCCCGTTAAGCGCTTCCTGACGACGCGGCTTCCGCTCAATTCCGCTCGGAGCCATCTGCTCAGGCCGCACACCATTGCTTTCCACCACAAACACAAACCGTGGTGACTTCGGAGCTTGTCCCGCCGCACGAGCCTTCAACTGATGCAAGACTGGGGCCCCGCCGTGCACGTCGCCTTTCTCAGGCAGAATCGGCGACTCCCAGCAACAATCGAGCAATAACAGATTCGTCCGCGAACCGCTCTGTTTGTCGAGTGTATCGATCAGTTCCGGCACGTTGATCCCGCGCGAGCGATAGTCGTTGTCACTCTCGATTTTCTCGCCAACGGGACGCAGCAGGTTGTGCCACTTGTCAAATCGTTTGGCGTGTGCGCCAAGGCCGTGGTAATAGACAACCGCCACGCCGTTGGTCGGCACGGATTTGGCGAACGATTCGATCGCACCCTTGAGTTCCTGCTGTTTGAGATTCTCGTGCCGCTGGACGCGATAGCCTTGCGAGGCCAACGCCACGCCAACCGCGTCCAGACTCTTCGCAACGCCCGTGAGTGTGAAGCCCTCATACTTTGCATTGCCCACCAACAACGCGGCACGTTGCCCCGATGGCACGTCTGCTGCATGCGCAGTGATGATCGAAAGAAAAAGGCGGCCATCAGAATTAGACTTTACATGCCGCCAATTCTAACAAAACATGTTCGCGAATTGCACGTCTCGTTGACTGGACACAATTGAAATCAAACTTCAGAGAGCGGCTGCGTCGCATCACCAAACTTGTCGAGCTTCACGCCCATCTTGGACATCATGCTTAGGTAGAGCCGGCACATTTGGCGGTTCGAATTCTCGCGGTAGTTCAGATTCTGGCCGCCTTTGATTTGGCCACCGCCAACAAATACGACTGGCAACTGTGTTGCGTCGTGGTGGCCGTTCAACATGCTTGAGCAAAGCATGATCATCGAATTGTCCAGTGCCGTGCGTTCGCCTTCTTGAATGCTATCGAGCTTTCGCGCGATGTATGCCATCTGCTCGACAAAAAACTGGTTCACTTTGAGCCAGTCTTCCGTGTCGTTGTGCGAGAGCAAGTGATGGATCATATAGTCGACGCCCAAATGCGGAAATCGCTGCGTGCCGTGGTCGTTGTTCAATTTCAATGTGCAAACGCGAGTCGTGTCTGTTTGAAACGCCAACACGAGGATGTCGCACATCAACCGCATGTGTTCGGCGATGTCTTGCGGATAGCCATCCGTGGGTCGCGGCATGTTCGGCTTGACGAGCGTTGGTCGCCAACCTTGCAACTCGCCGCGCCGCCCCGCGCGTTCAATGCGTTGTTCGACTTCGCGCACCGAGTTGAGATACTCGTCGAGCTTCTGCTGATCGAGCTTGCTGATGTTGCGACGAAAATCGCTTGCGTCGGCTAAGACCGCGTCCAGCACACTCTTGTCGCCGCGCCCCGCTTTGTCTTTGAACAGTTGGTCGAATGCCAGCGCGGGATAAACTTCCAGCGGTGCGGGAGTCGTTGGGCTGCTCCAGGAAATGTTGGAGCTGTACAACATTGAATAGTTCTTGTGAACCGTGGGATTCGCCTTCTCGCAGCCCAGCACCAAACTCGGCAACTTCGTCCGATGGCCAATTCGCTGAGCGACTACCTGGTCCATGCTCGTGCCTGTCAGAATCGTTCCGCCTGCAGCAAGCGGGGCACCGGATAGCAAGTTGCCCGTTTGAGAACTGTGAATGTTTCCCTTCAGCGCCTCGGCGTTGTACAACCCGCGAATGAAAACCATCCGGTCACGAAAATCGTTCAGCGGCTGCAGCACCTTACCAAGTTCGATCGACGAACCTTCACCCTTGGCCCACCACTCATGCTTGTGAAACCCACAGCCAGCGAACAAAGTGCCATCCGTGTCGGAGCTTGATCTGTTTTTGATGACTTCGCGCTCTCATTCGCCCAAACTCGAATCGATTCCATCCACGGCAGCGCCATCGAAACGCCGAGACCTTGGAGCATCGTCCTTCGTGAGACTTTAAATTTCTTCATTTTGCATCTCGTTAATTGGATTTAGGTTCGTCCATGCGATTTAGAACTGCCTGCCAAATCTCTGTCACACCAACCTGTTCGGCGATCGCCTGCAGATAGTCGCGGTCGATGGATTCGCCGCGCAACTTTAGTATTCCTGTGATATCTCGGAGATGTTTGTCGGACCCGCCTTCGCGATAGTAAATCATTTTTCCCAACATGACGTCCTCGGGACTAGCAACATAGCCATCGCAGTCTGGAAAGAGCGCGACAACTTGGCGTCGCTTCAATTGGTTCCGTTCCCAAGCATCGTTGCCGCTCAACATGAAGTCGATCTTACTTCCGGAGGTGGGGTGAATCACGTTAAACTGCGTTCGGTTCACGACGGCTTGTTTCACGGCCGGCTCGCTGATGTAAAACTCGGGGTTGGGAAATTGGGCACAAAACTCCGCGACTTGGCCCGCTGTTAAATCGATGACCATGTCGATGTCCATCGTAAACCGCGGTTCGCCATAAGCACTACTCGCAAACGAGCCAACGATTGCGTAAGTCACGTTGATTCGCTCGAGCAACTCGATCGTGTAGCGGAGCAAATCACTCTGTTCCACTAATTAATCTCCTAAGCACTTCGGCTTCCACCTGCTGATCGTCCCAATCGGGATATTGATGGCGAATGCCGGCCTCGATAAGCCGCCGAGCAGTTCGATGGGCGGCACTGATCATTTCCACTCGCTCGGCCGGCGTTTTTTGTCGCAATACTTCGGCCATTCCATCGTCAACAACCTCGATTTGACCTCGGTCCAATCGCACATCAACACCTTTTACTTTGAAACAGAACCACGGATTCTTGTAAATTGATCACTTAACACAATTGCTTCGACCGCGACGTGGAATCTGTAATCGTCCCTTTCTAGACGCTTCATCATTGTATCAACTAGCGGCTCGTCCGAGAGTTGCAATTCGCGGCCCAGCGAAAATCCCAGCAGTTTTCGACAGAAGTGCCGGACAAAGTCATGGCGTCTTTCGTTTAGCAAGTAGTCACGCAGGCCGCTGATGCCATCGATGGTCTGGCCGGTGGCCAATGTTGTTTTCGTATCGACCTTGTTCGGTCGAAGGCGGCCGATCGCGTCAAATTGTTCGAGCGCGAACCCGTAAGGATCGACTCGCAAATGGCACTTCGCACATGCGGCGACCGAGGTGTGTTTTTCGATCAATTGTCGAGTCGTGAGGCCGGATGGAATCTCGTCTGGGATTTGCGGCACGTTCGCAGGTGGTCGTGGCAGACGTTCGCCGAGTAGCGTTTCGTAAACCCAGTTTCCGCGCAAGATTGGGCTCGTGCGCGACGCGCCGGATTGACTGGCAAGCAACGATGCCATGCCGAGGATGCCACCGCGACCTTTCGACTTGATTCCTTCGACACGTTGCCATTCGTTTCCGTTCGGCTCAATGCCATAATGTCTGGCCAGCGAAGCATTCAAAAACGTGTGGTCCGCGGCGAGCATGTCGAGGATCGAACCGTTGTTGCGAAACATGTCTTCAAAGAATCGCACCGTCTCTTCGTACATGTCGTGCCGCAGCGTGACGAACTCAGGATACAGTTTCTCATTCTTGTCGTCGTTCTTGTCGAAGTCGCGCATGTGCAGCCACTGGCAGGCAAATTGGATTGCGAGCCGGCGCGTATGCGGGTCTTGCAACATGCGGCGTGTTTGGGCGAGCAACATTTTGTCGTGGGCGAGTTGCCCATCGTAGGCAACGCGACGAAGTTGCTCGTCGGGAATCGACGACCAAAGGAAAAAGCTCAGCCGTGTAGCGAGTTCCTGACCAGTCACGGACGCGGCGTCTTTCCCTGCGGCTGGTATTTCTAATTTGTAGAGGAAGGCTGGCGACGTCAGTACGCGGGCCAGCGTCAATCGAATCGCGTCTTCGTGAGGTATCTCAGCGTCTCGCAAGCTTTGATACAGGCCGCGCAGGTTTTGTTGCTCGGCAACGCTCAATGGACGTCGCCACGCTCGATTAGCAAGACTCAGCAGTGCCTCGACATGTGCTGGCTCCGTTGCCACGAGCCTGATTCGAAACTTGTCGGCTCGATCGTTGATCGGTTTCTCCATCGGCGCGAACGCTTTGACGAGGTCAGGACGGTCTTGCGTCGCGAACTGGACGATCTGCTCGTACGCAACCACCAGCTTCAACGGCTCGCGGCTGACGTAATGCAACTCATCCCACAACTGGTCGAGCTGCGCGACATGTGCGTCGTCTAGCATCAGCCGCTTCAAGTGATCGTCTTCGCGATGGAACAGCGTCAGTGTGACAACTTCGTCGACGGGAACGATGCGTGCGTAACACAGTGCCGGCGGGAACAACTCGGCGAGTTGCTTTAATTCAGCCTCGACGCGAGGCCGGCTGGCCGGACCAACGAGAATTGGAGCGCCGGTGGAGACGCTGAGTGTCGCAGGTTTGTCGCTGCGAACCTGAAGTTGCACGCTGCCATTCTCGGCGGACTCGGGATGCAAGACACCTGTCGTGACAAACTCACCGCCAGCGACCAATGCGGCGGGTAATCGAACTTCGATCGCTTGCGGAGCCTTCGTTTGAAGATCGGTGCCGGTGAAGGACGTGGGAGCAAGGCCGTAGGACGGATTTCCAATCCGTCCATCCTCTTTTGTCTTTTCATCGGACGGATTGGCAATCCGTCCTACTACCGAAACCCAATCCAGTGGCCCTTTCCAATCGAGCAATTGTCGCCGAAGTTGCTTGTCGGCGTCGCTGAGACCTACGTCGCTCTTGGCTGTCAAAACTTGTTGAACTTCGCTGGCCAATTTGTCGATGTCTGGCTTTTTATCAACAATCGCGGCTCGCCAATTCGCGAGTGCCGATCCTGGCGGGATCGTAGTCGTCGCCTCAGGGTTTTTGTTGCCAGCGATGCAAAAGTGCCACACCTGGGTGTTGCCAAACGAATCGGGCCGCGGATTACTTTTCAAAATATTGTCGACCACATCACTGGCGAGATCCCACATGCGATTCGTACCGTCAACTTCGCTGAGGCTCAGCGAGATGTGCGTCGTGTCGCAGACGTGGTTTCGATCGCGAGCACCGACGATGAGCGAAACGATGTCGCCCTTTTTGATTGCGATCTTGTCACTCGAACCAAATGTTTGTTTTTTGCCGTTGTCGATCACGCCGTGATGCAAGCCCGACAGGCCAAACTCCGACAAAAGTTCAACTCGCCACGCCGCGCCGTTGCCACAGACGTTATCCGCGTCGGCAACAAACCCGTTGATTTGAAACTGGCCATCGATCGGACATCGCCAAGCGACCACGGAATCCAAATCGGGCGATGGGTGAACGGTCACTCCACGAGCAGGCATGGTCAGCGTCCCAATCTTGATCGGCTTGTCCGATCGATTTGTCAGCATCATGGGAGTTTGCATCACACCCCAACCATTGACTTCGTCGTGCCCGGCAAGGCGAGTGGCCTTTCGAGTGTCTAGCCCCGTGATCTCACGTTTGACACGTTGCCCGGTGTCCGTGACGGCGGCCCACCTTTCGAGCAAACGAGCGTTCAAACCACGTGCCTTTGCAACGTCGGCGAATGACTCCTTGTTTGACTGCCAATGCGCGACGGCCGCGAGGTAGTCTCTCGTTCGAGCGGCGTGTGAGCTGATCGCCTGCGCAATTCGACCCGCCAACGCGCGGACGTCGCGCAACAAGATCGGCGGATGTGCCGGCTGGTCTTTCGCCGGTTTGAATTCAATGCGAGGTTGTTGCCAAACAACCGTGTCGTTGCCATCACCAAGATCGCTGGCCGTCATGTAGAGAACGACATCGCCCCCGGGTGTGTCCGGCAATTTGTATCGCAATTCATGTCGCATCGTGACGGATGAAACTGGTTCCAGCCAGGACTTTGGTCCGCCTTGACGACCGATGTGGCCGATCGAGTTGTACTTCCACAACGCGCCTTGCAGCGATTTGATTTCTGCCGTTAGTGCGGCCAGGTCGTCTGGTTTCGTGGTTCGCCATTTGGCACGCAGCGAGTCAATCAACGCAGTTTTGCGGTCCGTCGTGTTGCCAGCGAGCGCCGTCCAAAGTGTTGCGAGATAACGAGCATTCAAAGACCGCTCGCGAGCAATCTCGTTAATCGACTTTTTACCGGCCAGCAACGCCTCACGCTCAGCAACCGTCACGGCCAGATATTCTTCGACGGGCAATACGCCGCCTTGATTCGTGTTGAATTTAATGCCGTGCAGATTGACCGCCGTCCCACCACCGTCGGCTGTAAAACGTCGGTAAAATGCTTGAATTTGTGCCAAGATCTCGTTTGTCTGGTCGGCCCGTGTGGTGTGCTGAGAAAAACGAATGCCGCTGGGCACTAACACCGCATGTCGTGTCGCTTGCTTCGCCGCGTCTAGATATTTTTGAACAAGCGCAGGTGACATGCCTTGCCCACTGCCCGTGTTAATAAAACCTTCGCCTGCCGCGCCGTCGACGGGGAACTCGCCAGTCATGTCCAACGAATCAACGCCGGTCAAATCGCGAATCACGTAGTTGTATTCATCATTGTTCAATCGCCGCAAAACGACGGGACCCGGATCACCCGCGCTGGCTTTGGCCTCGCTGGTCAAAAAATCGTTGACCCATTTCTGCAAACGCGATCGCTCGGCATCGTTGGGCTGCCGAGCATCCTTGGGCGGCATCTGACGAGTGTTGAGCATTTCGCGCACGCTGAGCCACACCTTGATCTCGCTCCGGACGTCGGCGAGTGCTTGGTAAGATGCGAGATCGATCTCGGCTTCGGTCTGATCGCCGCTGTGGCATTCAAAACAAAACTGCTTGAGCAGCGGCTGAATGTTTGAATCGAAACTCGTCACAAGTAACTGATCTTGTGCGGCAGTGTCGATGCACACCAAGAGTGTGACAATGAGAGCGAGCCAGTTGTTCATCACGCGGTCCTTTGTATCGGCGGCACCGATGCCGCGAAGGTATCATGATACATGAATTGGTGCCCAAACATGGAACAATCCAATGACCGCCGATCAACTCCGCAAGTTGGTGTTGAAGCTGCCCAAAGTGGTGGATGAGCGGAGTTCGATCGGTCTATGTGATGCACCAGTCGATCGGCTCTTGGCCGGATTTTCTCAATGCGGCGTTAATCGCCGAGAATGGTTTGCTGCCGAAAAAACCGGTGTGGGCGGACAGCGGTGATGGATGTACCGATTGAACGATTGTGTGGCAGTCCGTGTTGATCAAATCGGCCTTCTTTTGTGCCGGCTTGCCCCACAGAACAAACACCACACCCGTTTCCTTGGCATTGACGAGTTGGATGACCGCGTCGGTGAAAGTCTCCCAGCCGTTGCGGCGATGCGAGTTGGCTTTGTGTGCTCGAACCGTTAGCACTGTGTTCAGCATCAACACGCCTTGTTTGGCCCACGATTCCAGGTTGCCGTGATTGGGGATGTTGCAACCGACATCGCTTTTGAGTTCCTTGTAGATATTGGCCAGTGACGGCGGCAGTTTGACGCCTGGTCGTACAGAGAAACAAAGACCATGTGCTTGCCCATCGTCATGATAAGGATCTTGTCCCAACAACAGCACACGCACCTTGTCAAACGGTGTCATCTTAAACGCGTTAAAAACATCGTCCGCCGGTGGGAAGACCTCGTGCTGCTCACGCTCTGCATCGACGAATTCCTTCAACTCGGCGAAGTATGGCGCATCAAGTTCTGGTTTTAACTCGTCCGCCCACGAATTGGGAAGTTGCCAGGAATCCATTATTGAACTCGTTCTTCCTTGCCTCTCTGGATGTAGCAACCGAACTCGAGCGTCAGCGATCGATCGACTCATCGAGCATAGCGACATCGCGTGGAATGTCCATCATGAGCCAATCAGTGGGGCGATTCGCAACGCGGCCGAAGTCGAATTGACTCCGGCCGCGAACAATTGTTGCGAGGTTGTTTTGAATAAGATCATTCGGGTCGACGAGGTCGCTCGCCGCCTTCGCCACCTTTACCGCCGCCAGCTCCCGGACCTTTGCCGCCCGCTCCTTTGCCGCCAGGACCTTTGCCACCCGCTCCGCCTTCGCCACGACGCCCGCCGCCTTCACCGCCACGACCGCCTTTCTGTCGCATCTCACGCATTGCGGTGAAAGCCGCGGTAAGCTCCTGAACGTTCAAAGACCCGTCACCGTTTCTGTCGTGCCTCTCGATCATTCGCTTGGCCATTTCGGCTGGTTCCGGTGGGCCACCTCCGCCCGGCCGTCCGCCGCCCGCACCTTTTCCACCAGGACCTTTTCCACCGCCTGGGCCCTTCCCTCCCGCGCCGGGTTCGGCAAAAACGCTGGCCGTGAAGATCGCCAAGGCGACAAACGTGACTAACATTGCGATTCGTTTCATGACTGGTTCCCTTTCGTTTCGGTTAAAAATCTGCAAGTCGATTAAAGTCTCTTCTTCGTCTGCTGGACTCTTAAACGGATTAATGGTCCGATCGAAGACCGAAAAATAGAAAACCTCTGAAAAAGAGTTAAGCCGCCATCACACACGGACTTAGGCGAGCGACAGAGAATTTACCGTAGAGGGATTCGCCAGATTCCTTTTCAGACGGAGGGCATTCTGGCGAATCCCACTACGGCATGTCGTCTGGAACAATCAGTTCCAGCAAATTACGTTGATTGCCGGAGAATCGTTTCCCTCAGTACCCGCCGCTTCTGCCGTCGGCCCAAACCGAAAGGACACACTTGACTGACCGATCGCTGCACGATGGACGAGCGGACGGGCTTGTGCCACTGGAGAGTTTCTCCTTGGACGACGTGGATTCGTTCGCCGAACTGCTGCGCGCGATGTCGCGAACGGCGTTTGGCGGACGGCAGTTGGGCGAAGCGTTTGAGATCCTGCTGGAGATGACACGGCGCGAATCGTGCGCCACCGTTTTGACGATGTCCGGCGCGATGACCGTTGCCAAGCAAGGCCGGTTGGTCTGCGACATGATCGATCGCGGCATGGTGCAGGCGATCGTTGCCACCGGTGCGTTGATTGCTCACGGGCTGACCGAGTCGATCGGCCTGACGCACTATCGCTACGATCCGTCAAAGAGCGATGAGGCGTTGTTCGAACAAGGCTACAATCGCATCTATGACACGCTTGAGATGGAAGAAAACTTGAACGACGTCGAGCGACTGGTGCGCGCGGTTCTCAACGAGATCGAACCGGAGAATGGCGTCTGGTCGTCAGCACGATTGTGCCGGGCACTGGGCCAGCGGCTGAGTGAAGTGGACGAAGGTCCCGGCATTTTGCGAATTGCGTTCGAACGGGATGTGCCGGTGTTCATTCCCGCGTTCACGGACAGCGAAATGGGATTGGACGTCTCAACATGGGCGATGTTCGGCGCGCTCCACGATCGTGTAGGCGAATGCCAATCCGGCAACGCATTGCCGGCGGATGAAGTTTTCCAAGCCGTTCCCAGCTTTAATCCGTTTCTTGATTTGCAAGAGTACGCGCGCCTGATTGGACGCGCCGACGAGTTGGGTATTCTCACAATTGGCGGTGGTGTGCCGCGCAACTGGGCACAGCAAGTCGCTCCGTACTACGACATCACCAACGCACGCGTCGGCATGCAGCTCGAAACGCCACGTTTCCGGTACGGCGTGCGGATTTGTCCGGAACCGGTCCATTGGGGCGGCTTGTCGGGCTGCACGTACTCCGAAGGTGTGAGCTGGGGCAAGTTCATTCCGCCGGCCGAAGGTGGCCGGTACGCCGAGGTCCCCGCCGACGCGACGTTGGTCTGGCCGTTGCTTATGAAAGCGATATTTGAAGAACTGAGCCGTGACAGTTAACGCTTACGTCAGTTGCCGGGCTCCAGCAGCGAGTCGATCGAGGTTGGATTCGATTCCCAGCGCATCCTGAATCTGGTCAATCGCGACGGTGAGCAGGTCCATGCGACCTTCTGCCGCGCTACCGGCCAGTGCCCGGAGCCCTTTGGGTGTGATCTCGAATTCTTCGTTGGCACCGGGCGTTTGGTCAACAAACCAGCCATGGCCAGCAGCATTGATGTCGATCAGAATTCTATTTCCGATCGTTCGTGCAAGTTGACGCCCATCGAGATTCAAAATTTTTACTTCGATCCCGTCAAGCCTGCGTAGCTGGGCGTCGTTGAGGCCCGGCCTGAGTCGCGCCGTCGCGGCGTGGATCGTTTGATGAAGCTTGTGGAATTGGAGCGGCGGCGCCGGCTGGCCACTCGGCGCTCCAACCGCTCGCAAAGGCTGTGCAAAGTTGCCGACGATGAATTGATCGCCCGGCCTGCCAAACACAGTTAGCAAATCGCCGCCTTCGACGCCGTCCCAACGTCTGTTGTCGTTCCCATCACGGAACACTTTGTTGCCGCGAGTGACGCCAAAATCGTCGTCGCCATCTCCATCCCAGTCGCCGATCAGGATCTTGTCACCAGGAGCGCCAAAGTTGCCGACCAAGTCGCCACCTTCAACACCATCCCACTCCCCATTGCTGTTGCCGTCAAGAAAGACTTTATCTCCGCGTCGAACGCCAAAATCATCCGTGCCGTTTCCGTCCCAGTCGCCGACAAAGAGTTTGTCGTTGGGTGCGCCAAACTCGGCAACTGCGTCGCCACCGTCTGGACCGTCCCACGTGCTGTTGCCGTTGGCGTCGATAAAGATTCGGCTACCACGACGGACGGCGATGTCGTCGTCGTTGTCTCCGTCAAAGTCGCCAATAAACAACTTGTCCCTGGCCAGGCCAAACGTGCCAATCGTATCTCCACCACTCACTCCATCCCATTGGCCATTGCCGTTCGCATCGCGAAGATATTTGTCACGGCGTCGCACACCGATGTCGTCCGTGCCGTCTCCGTTCCAATCACCAGTGATGGGGGTGTCGCCAGGTCCGCCGAACAACTTGCGCGGATCAACGCGAGTCGATGCGGTTGATTCGCCGTCGCCATTGGTGTCTTGCTGAAACTCACCGTCTTGGTGTGTACCAACTTGCTCGACTCCATCGCCATTCCAATCGCCAATGACGATCTCGTCATTCGCCTTGCCGAAAACCGTGACCAAATCGCCGCCCTCTACACCATCCCAGCTTCCATTGTCATTCGCATCGAAGAACATTTTGTTGCCGCGGCGAACAGCTAGATCGTCGTCGTTATCACCATCGAAATCTCCAATGATCAACTTGTCGGTCGGAGCACCAAAGTTGCCAACCAAGTCGCCGCCAGCAACCCCGTCCCACTGGCCGTTGCTATTTCCATCGCGAAGGATCTTGTCTCCGCGCCAAACTCCAAAATCATCCGTGCCGTTTCCATCCCAGTCGCCGATGATTAACCGGTCCGTCGGCGCGCCAAATTCGGCGACGAGGTCGCCGCCATCTGGACCGTCCCACGTGCTGTTGCCATTAACGTCCACAAAGATTCTGCTGCCGCGACGCACGGCAATGTCGTCGTCGTTGTCACCATCAAAGTCACCGACAAACAATTTGTCCGTTGGAAGACCAAAACTGCCGACCAGATCTCCGCCAGCGACGCCATCCCACAGGCCATTGCCTGCCATCGCGAAAATACCTGTCGCCACGTCGAACGCCAATTTCGTCCGTGCCATTGCCATCCCAATCACCCACGAGCGGCTTGTCGGCAGGATGCCCGAAGATACTGAACAGATCGCCGCCAGCAACTCCATCCCATTGGCCATTGCCGTTGCCATCGCGGAACCAGCGGTTGCCGCGTTTGACACCTAATTGTACAGCGCACCTTGCATGATTTTTGAAGAAGCGGTATGACCCTAACTC
>CAYFJO010000105.1:0-27705 GCA_964343305.1 uncultured Pirellulaceae bacterium
CCGCCAAACAACTGGCGACCGCTATGTAAAAAGGGTTAACGGCGTTGAGTGCCACTGGCTTTGCCAGTGCTTCGCAATACTAACACCATCAGGATTTGCATTGGCAGAGCCAGTGGCACACGATCCCAAAATTGGAAGTTGACAAAGCACTAGTTACGGCGACGTGACAGCGATCAGTCCAACTCCATTTGGAGAGCAGGGCCAGCCCGAGCGGTATACAAACTGTCTACTTTGAACGCTGTCGAGATACGCTCGCATCGCCGCGAACACGGGGGAACGCATGCTGTTATAATAATTGACGTTCCGAACCTTGAGCGGTTTCAGGTACATTCAAATGGAAAATCCTGGCTTAATGGCCGCTGGATGACTCCCACGGTTGAGAGTCGGCCGGTGTGCAGGTAGTTGACATGAGAAAACTTGGCATGAAACACCAACTCACATTACGACGATTGCTGCTGTACGTTGCCCTGTTTGCAATTGGGTTTGCATTGCTTCATTTTGCATTGTCGTCGCGTATTGAACCACCAGTTTTGCAAGTCGCGGCGTTTTGTCTCAGCATGAATTGCGTATCAGTGGCTGCGTGCTGCCCAATTGGTTATTTGATTGCGGGAAAGGCGGGCGAAATAGGTGCCATCGTTGCCGCACTTTTTGTCGGGCTGGCTGGAACGCCCCTGAGTTTGGTGTTAATGGGAACCGAAGTATTTGGCTGGTAAAACCAGTGGCAGATGAGAATATACCAGTGTAGAACAATTGTCCCAATTGTTCAGGAACAGTTGAGACAACTGTTCTACAATCGGCGGGCAACTTCTCATCTGCCGGTTGCCGAAATTCAACATTTGCTTGCCCACTGGTGCCCTCCACTGGTTCGAGACTTCCCAGGCCTGAAAAAACACTGAAAGTGTGCGCCGGCGTTTCGCTTGCACATTCGTACCTTGTCGGATTATCATTTGCTTACCCGTTTTTTGCCTCAACCTGCCAAACCTTCCCATTTAGGAGTTGATAAATGTCTGACCAATCCACTGGACAAAATTCCAATCAAACATCGCGACGAAATTTTCTCAAAGGCTCGACGGCCGCCGTCGTGGGTGGATCGATCGCGGCTTCTTTGCAAATGGGGCGATCAGCACATGCCGCTGGCAGCGACATCATCAAAGTCGGATTGATCGGCTGCGGTGGTCGCGGTACGGGAGCTGCTGTGAACGCGATGCGAGCCGAAGAGAACGTGCGACTGACAGTTCTCGCGGATGCATTTCCAGATCGACTCGGACATTGCCAAGACAATCTCAAAAAACGAATTGGCGAAAAGTATGCCGTCACCGATGATAATTGCTTCACAGGATTCGATGCCTACAAAAGCGTCATGATGACCGACGTTGACGTGGTCCTGTTGGCAACTCCGCCCCATTTCCGGCCTGCTCAACTGGATGCGGCAATCGAAGCCGGCAAACATGTGTTTTGTGAAAAGCCTGTCGCTGTCGACGGCCCGGGTGTGCGCAGCGTTCTCGAGACCGTGGCGAAGGCCAAGGAAGAGAATTTGAGCATTGTGTCGGGGCTTTGCTGGCGTTATGACTACGGCGTCCGTGAAACCATGAAGAAAATCTTCGACGGCGAAATCGGCGAAGTGGTTGCGACGCAAGAGAATTACCTCACAGGTGGACTGTGGCATCGTGGACGTAAAGAAGAATGGAGTGAAATGGAATACCAGATGCGAAACTGGTTATATTTCACCTGGCTGTCCGGCGACCACATCGTCGAGCAGCACATTCACAGCCTCGACAAGTCGCTGTGGTTGATGGGCGACAAGCCACCCGTAAAATGCTTCGGCCTGGGCGGACGCGAAACGCGAACCGAAGACCAGTGGGGCCACATCTTCGATCACTTTGCCGTTTGCTACGAGTGGGAGAATGGTGCCAAGACCTTTTCCTACACGCGACAAATGAAGGATTGTTCGAACGACGTCGACGACTACATCATCGGCACAAAAGGTAAAGCATTGATCTTGGGGACAAAAGGACGTCCACGAGTGAGCAACGAAAACGGCGAGTGGAAATACAAGGGACCGACGCCCAGCATGTACGACGTGGAGCACAAGGAGCTGTTCGCTGGCCTTCGCAGCGGCGAGCACATCAACAACGGCGAATACATGTCGTACAGTACGCTGATGGCCATCATGGGCCGCGAAGCGTGCTACACGGGTAAAGAAATCACATCGGAACAGGCGATCAACTCGATGACACGTTTGGGCCCCGAAGTATACGAATGGGGCGACATCGACGTTCCCAAGATCGCCAAGCCCGGTAAAACAAAGCTTGTGTAGATTTGTCGGGTGTGTGGAGCACGGCAAACGCTGTATCGGTGCGTTACGCGAGCTAATCGGTTTTTGAATCTATACGCAAGGCTGGCTGGATACAAGTTGCCGTGCGCAACACGCCAATTGCAAAGGCTTGCTACATCTCACCATGACCCACATTTCGTACCACTTATCGCGTGCCACCGAGTTGCGTGCTGAACAGCGAGAAACGTTCGTCGGTGCCGACGATCTTCTTCAGTACGTTGGCCGCGTAGTGCTTGAAGTCGCCCAGAAGGACCATGTTTTCGCGGCTCTTCTGCAACGTCTGGGCTCCTTCACGAAGCCCAACCGCTCCGTCGACCAGCAGTGACAAAGGAACACCACACTGCTGAGCAACTCGTAGGTAGGCCGCCACCATGTCTTCCCGTTTCCAACTCGTGCCGGGACTCAACTCCAACACACGAACATCCTCATGCCTCAACGGTTGACCAGGCGGCGGCATCTTGCAAGTCCGCAGCCCGATAATTGCCAATGCCTTTTGCAGCCTCGCTCACCTGCCGTCGATCGTCGAGGACTACGACAGCGAAGAGGGTGGACAACCACCGCTGGCATCCACGGATGATGTTGGTGCTGCTGTTGTTGTATGCCTACAGCGTGGGCGGGTTGGTGGCAGCCTGAAACGCTCGGATCGGAGCCCAGTTCGCCCTCAACTGGAAACTCCAACACATCCGAGTCATCGCAAACCACCCAGACTCCAATGCCGTCACGAACACCCACGCAATGACCGCGCGATCTGCCCACGAATGCTCACCCAACCACAATCATCACTCGCCAACCACCGTTCCCGGACAAACTCCTAGGGCAATCGGCAAACTCGTCCTAAAGTCCCCGGCTTGAAATGCCGAATTGAGATGCACCGGCTCAGCGCGAATGATCGCGTTGTGCTGTCTTTTCTCTTGGAATCTTGTCGAGCTGGTGGCATGAAAAAAACACTCTTTGGTTTGCTATTGTTGCTGGCACTCTCGGCTGCAAACGGTTGTGCGATGTGCTGTACTCCGTATGACGATGACTATGCGGCTTTCGGCGGCCGCTGGCAACGAACGGACATGCGGCACGGACGCGTTGGCTCGGCGTTTGATCCAGGTGCTACCATGACCACCGCTGGGCAGCCGACGCCGGCAATGCCGCCAGTCGAAACCTACATCCAGCCCGGCCACTGATTTCAATGTTGCTGGCACGGCGTTGATGCAATAAACTCCTCGCTCGCAATTCTTCTCCCTTCGTCCGTTTCGTAGACCAGAGGTTCGCCATGAGCGTATCGGTTGTCGTTCCGCTTTACAACGAAGTGGAAAATGTCGAGCGGCTTTACAATCACTTGTCGCCGGTCATGCAGACGCTCGATCGGCCGTACGAGATCTTGTTCGTCGACGACGGTTCCACCGACGGCACGTTTGAGCACCTGCAAAAAATTGCGAACAAGGATTCTTGCGTCAAAGTCGTCCGTTTTCGTCGCAACTTTGGTCAAACCGCCGCCATGCATGCGGGCATTCAAATGGCCACGTGCGACGTCATCGTTACGATGGACGGCGATCTGCAAAACGATCCAACTGACATTCCCATGATGCTCGACAAATTGGACGAAGGTTACGACCTGGTCCACGGTTGGCGAAAGAACCGTCAAGACAAATGGCTGAGCCGCAAACTGCCGTCCAAGATCGCAAATTGGATCATTTCGAAAACAACCCGGTTTCCCATTCATGACCTCGGCTGCACGCTGAAAGCGATCCGCCGCGAAGTCGCCCAGGAGCTTGAACTTTATGGCGAAATGCACCGCTTTATTCCCATTCTGGCGCACCAGCGCGGTGCACGATGCGTTGAAGTCGTGACCAAGCACCACGCTCGCCGGTTCGGTCAAACCAAGTACGGTATCGGCCGGACATTTCGTGTTGTTCTGGACCTGATCACCGTTAAGTACATGCTGGACTACTTTGCCAGCCCAATGAAGTTGTTCGGCAAGATCGGCTTGTGGTGCGGTGCGATCGCCATGCTCTCTGGTCTGTCGACGATCGTGATGAAAGTTGCCAACGGCGTGGATATGACGGGCAATCCTCTGTTGTTGCTGTCGATTTTGTCGGCCATGGTCAGCGTCCAGTTTATGAGTCTCGGGTTGCTGGGTGAAGTCAACGCGCGGATCTATTTCAGCGATCAACAAAAAGAGCATCACGCCGTTCGGGAGTTAATTAACTTTCACGTAGATCCACCACACTCCCTCCACTCAGAGCGTGCCGCTTAACCGCTCACAAATGAATTTACGATCGTCTACTCACTGCGGCGACGTAGATAAATCTTCGCCACAACGCCTGAATTTTAGCGGCGCATAAAGAAGGCGAGTGATGGTCAATAGACTGCCACTCGCCTTTCGCTCGTAGGGAACGGGCTGATATTCGCTTATCGTTGGCTGACTTGCTTTTGCCGGGCGAATTGAATTCCTGCATTCAAAACTGCGTCGACGTCGTCCGCCGCGTCGGCACCATCAACTGGTTTTGCGACGGTGTGAACAGCCACATCTGGATTCACGCCGCGGTTGCTGATCGGCGTTCCGGTTGGTGAATAGAACTTGGCTGTCGTCAATCGCACGCCCGCTTTTGAAATGTTCAGCGGGAAAATACCCTGCACGCTTCCTTTGCCGAACGAGCGCTCGCCGATCAGCGTGCCACGTCGATGATCGTGAATCGCGGCGGCAAAAATCTCGCTGGCACTCGCCGAATTGCCGTCGATCAACACGACCAAGGGAACTCGCCATGTGCCCGCAACATGGGCTTTGTAATCGTAATCTTCACGAGGGCTGCGACCACGCGTGGAAACGATCGTGCCGGACGAGACGAATTTATCAGCAACTTCGACCGATGCGGTCAGCAGTCCGCCAGGGTTGCCTCGAACGTCGACAATCAAACTCTTCATGCCTTGGCCGTGCAGTTTCCACAAGGCAGCGTCAAAATCGCGAGTGGTCGTTTTTTGAAAACTTGTCAAACGCATGTAGCCGATGCCCGAATCCCGGTCGACGATTTTGATGTCCTCGACGCTCGGCACTTCGACTCGTTCGCGACGAACCCGAACGCTTCGACGAACCTCATCGGCGGAAACGACTGTGAGGGCGACGGAACTTCCCTCCGGCCCTTTGAGCATGTCTGCGGCTGCGTCGGTTGTGACATCGCTCGTGGTGCGGCCTTCCACTTCGACGATTTGGTCGCCAGCACGAATGCCAGCACGTTCGGCGGGACCGTTGGGAATGACGTTGACGATCAACAAGGCATTGTCCTTCGATTTCAACTCGACACCCATGCCGACGAAGTTGCCTTCGATTTGTGACATGACGTCGTTTAATTGGTCGCTCGTCAAAAAGCTCGAATACATGTCGAGTGCGCCCAAGGCACCACACGTGTATTCCATGATCACAGTCTGCTTGCTCACACCGAGATGATGCCGGACGTACCGTCCCGCCCAGGCGACCAACTCGCGAGCGTTGTTTCGACTCGAAACGGAACGCGAATCGAGCACGCGATGCAACTCCTGTCGCACAGATGTCACACGGCTCGGATCGGCGTTTGGCAAATGACGGTCAAGGAATTCCGGCTCCGTCAAAGCGACGTCGATGTGAGACGTGCCACGACGAACCAACTCTTGCCATTTGGGCCCATGAACGTGGTGGGCTTGGATTTTCAACAGAACTTCGGTGTAAATATCCAATGCACGCCGCTCGTCCATCTGCTTGAGCGATGTGACGAAACTGGTGTCGTTGTACCGCCGGCCAAGATCGTAGTGGATCTTGGAAAGCGTCAACCGCTGCTTGAGACTCTCTTGATTTGGGAATTCACGCAGAGCTTCTTCGTAGTGCGTCAGCGCTTCGCCCCAACGTCCGTCGCGTTCCAGCACTTGGCCTTTTTCATAAACCGATGTCAACTCCGCCTGACTGGCCACGGCGTCTGCGGGGATCGCAACTTGCCCCTGAACCGGCACGACGAAAAGTGCGCAAAGCGAAAGTGTTAGCATCGAAAGGGAAAGAAAAATACCGCGACGCGGAGCGAGAGATTTTCGCATGGAAGGTTCCATCTGTCGTGAGGGCGGGACCTCGCGGCATGGCAAATCCGTCCCGCGGGGAAGGGAATGGAATCGCTTGCACCGGCGAGGGGAACGCCGTTTCAGGATGTTGGTCAACCGAATTCATTTGGCTGAAAAGGACGACGGAGCTTCAGCCAAAGGAATATAGATCACGATTTGCCCGAGGTCAAAAAGTCATTCGAAAACTTTTCGCGGATAACCCGCATGACCCGAAGAGCCGGAACCTTGGGAGTGGGAAAGTGAGCGATCTCCGTCTCGACCCACGATCAAGGGTTTGACCGGTTGCGCGTCCTGGCGCGAGGATGAGTGATGAACCACCACAACTGGGCGTCGAGCCAATACTATGCGTGTCCAGTTCGGGAGTCAAACGTTTTCGTAGGGTGAGTGCAACACACAGACATCCCCGCTAAACTAAACGCGTTCGTTGGAGCACCTCATGGCATTGTTAACACCGGCTGATCGCAACTTCCTCGACGCGCTGACGGAGTTGTCTTACTGCAACCAGTTCTTGCCAGAACGCGTGGAACTTGAGCGGCAGGCGTTGGGAGCCAACTTCGACGAAACCGAGGCAGTTTGGAGCTTGCAGCAGGATTTGGATGGTGACCGAGCGAACGTCAACCAAATAAACGCTCGCATCGAACCGCTAGCGGAACAGATTCGAGGCCAGTTGAGCGAGGGTGCGGACGCCGATTTGCGCGAACTGGCGCTGTACGAAGACCTCGTTCAATACTTGTTGTATTACCGCTATCGCGATGCCTTCAGCGGACTCATCGAAGCCAGTGGCAATGGCCGTGTGCGGTTTTGGGACGAGTTCTTGGGTCAGTTCAATTTCTATCTGTCTATCCCTGGAAGAAAGCTCCCCAGCCAACACGATCCGGCGCATATGTTTGCGGTGTTGTTCCAAGTCCGCCGCGCGTTTGATCACATTTTTCAATTCATCGTCGGCCGCTCGATGCCCGCGGCGAAACTGAGAGCCGCGGTTTGGCAGTCCATTTTTACGCATGACATGCGACGCTATCGTCGAGCGTTGTTCGACAAGATGGGCGATTTCACCACGTTGATCGCGGGACCTTCAGGCACCGGAAAAGAGCTTGTCGCACAGGCGATCGGCCTGTCGCGATTCATCCCGTTCAACAGCAAGTTGGAACAGTTCGAGGAAAACTCCATGGACTCGTTTCATCCGCTGAATCTGTCGGCACTCTCGCCGACGTTGATCGAGTCGGAATTGTTCGGCCACTGCAAAGGGGCGTTCACCGGAGCACACAGCGATCGACAAGGTTGGCTCGAGACCTGTACGCCGCTGGGCACCGTGTTCCTGGATGAAATCGGTGAACTCGATCCGGCCATTCAAGTCAAATTGCTGCGCGTCTTGCAGACACGGACGTTTCAGCGCCTGGGCGAAACTTCCGATCGATATTTTTCCGGAAAAATCATTGCGGCAACCAACCGGGATTTGGCCGCAGAAATGCATGCCGGTCGCTTTCGGCAGGATTTTTATTACCGGCTGTGCAGCGATACGATTCAAACGCCGTCGCTACGTGAACAACTCGCCAATTCGCCAGATGATCTGAAACACCTGGTGCAGTTTATCGCCACTCGCTTGTTAGGCGACGAGGGTGCGGAGATTGCGTCCGACGTGTTGAATTGGATCAAGGAGAATCTCCAGCCCGACTATCCCTGGCCGGGAAACATCCGCGAGTTGGAACAATGCGTCCGCAATGTGATGATCCACAATCAATACGTGCCATCGACCATGCACGAGGCAAACCGGTCGAACGATCCCTGCCAGCGACTGGTTGCCGACATCACCGACGCATCGATTTCGGCCGAGGAAATCCTACGGCGATATTGTACGATGGCATACGCGAAACTCGGCAGCTACGAACAAACGGCCAAGCGATTGGGACTAGACCGGCGCACGGTCAAAGCGAGAATTGATGACGAGTTGCTGGCTCAATTGAAAAACCCCTCATAGTCGCCATTCTGGAGTATTATTTTGGCCGACCAGCCCAAAGACCATTATCCAACGATTTTTATTTCGTCGACGGACCCCGATTTGCCGTCGTGGTTCACCAATGAATTTCCCAAGTACTGTAACTTTCACGAGATGGATTCCGGCGGCAACGGGCTGCTGTATTCTTGTTTTGACAACAACTTGGGCCGGATGGTGGCCATCAAGCGATTGCCCGATGACCAGGCCGACAACAAGCATGAGAGGCGCCGGTTGCTGCGCGAAGCCCGCGTCACGGCCCAGTTGCAACATCCCAACACCGTTCCGGTTTACGAAATTGGCAAAGACGATCAAGGGCGACTGTTCTTCTCCATGAAGAAAGTCGAGGGCGAAAACTTGTTCCGCATCCTCAGCCGCATCGCACGAAAAGACGAGGCAACGATCGCCGCCTTCTCACTCGACCGCATGCTTGGGATTGTGATCCAAGCCAGCAATGCGTTGGCCTACGCACATTCGCACGGCGTGATTCACCGCGACGTCAAACCTGAAAACATTATGATCGGCCGTTTTGGCGAAACGATTCTCATGGATTGGGGAGTGGCAAAAGTTTGGGGTGTGGCGGACGAAGAGGTCGAAGACGAAGGTCCCGGCACCCCGGTCTACGAACGTTTGACGGGCACGGGCAAACGACCGGGGACACCACTTTACATGTCACCGGAGCAAGTTTCGGGCAGCAAGCACGTCGACGAGCGGACAGACATTTTCAGCATGGGTGTTGTGTTGTACGAGTTGCTGGCCCTGCGCGAGCCGTTCCGCGGTCGCAACGTACAAGAGACATTTCAAAACATCACCAATTTATCCCCCGCCCCACCCAGCGAGATTGGCAAACACTTCGATGTGCCCAAGCGCCTGGACGACGTCTGCTCCAAAGCGATGGCAAAGGAGCGGGCGCAGCGCTATCAATCCATTCAAAGAATGATTGACGACATTCGCGAAGTGAGAAATCAAGCGATGGGCCAGGGGAGTCGTTTCGATTCTGACTGAGTGAGCTGGTCCACATCGAATCTGCACAGCATTTCAACATGAAATGCACAACATTTGGGCAAATCTGACGTCACGCCGTTATGACCCCAATCATCGAAAAACCGACCAAGCCAATTGCAAACAATGGATTATTACGTAAGATGCTTGGTTTACCTCCGGCGGCTGGCACAGGTGTTGCAACCGTCGTAGTTGGCCCAGGCAAGTACGATGATTGATCCCACCAATCTTCGCCCTTCCTAGAGACTGGCTGTGAGCCCCCCAGCATCAGCCAACTCTTGGGTCGGTAGCACAACCGGCCCGGCGACGTTCCCGCACATTCGCTTGGATGCAATCCCTCGGGAATCAAAGGAATATTGTTGTTCGGCTTTCGCCGTGTGGTTGTATGCCATGCGGTGAAGTCACCCCACAAAACATTTTGCAAAAGCCCCAGGAGACAAGAAAAATGGCAAAGACGAAATTGGAGTACATCTGGCTGGATGGCTATAAGCCAACCCAGAGTCTTCGCAGCAAGACACGCGTGGAAAGCGATTTCAACGGCACGCTCGAAGCCTGCCCGTTGTGGAATTTCGACGGCAGCTCGACTGAGCAAGCCGCGGGCAACGCTTCGGATTGCTTGTTGAAACCGGTGGCGATTTTTCCGGATCCACTCCGCAAGAACGCCTACTTAGTGATGACCGAAGTCCTCAACGCGGACGGCACCCTTCACGAATCGAACGGCCGAGGGACGATCGAAGACGACGACAATGATTTCTGGTTTGGTTTCGAACAAGAGTATTTTTTGTGGGACGTGAAGAACAACTTGCCGCCTGGTTTCCCGCCCGGTGGTTATCCCGGTCCCCAAGGCCCTTATTACTGCAGCGTCGGTGCCAAGAATTGTCATGGCCGCGAATTGATCGACGAGCACTTGGACGCCTGCCTCGAAGCTGGCATCAACGTCGAAGGCATCAACGCCGAAGTCGCGGCGGGCCAATGGGAATTCCAAGTCTTCGCCAAGGGTGCCAAGCGCGCTGGTGACGAAGTCTGGGTCGCCCGTTACATCCTCGAACGATGCGGCGAGAAATATGGCTACGCGATCGACCTCCATCCCAAGCCGCTCGGTCAAGAGTTTGACTGGAACGGTTCGGGCATGCACGCCAACTTCTCGAACGGAAACATGCGGACGTGCGGCAACCAGGAAACGTTTGAGAAGATCTGTGCCGCGTTTGGCGAACAGGTCCCGCGTCACATCGACGTCTACGGTGCCGACAATGATCAACGTCTGACCGGTGAACACGAAACGCAAGCCATCGACCAATTCAGCTATGGGATGTTCGATCGAGGTGCTTCGATTCGTATCCCCGTCAACACGGTTGACGCGGGTTGGAAAGGTCGGCTTGAAGATCGACGTCCCGCTTCGAACGCTGATCCCTACAAAGTTGCCGCGGCCATAATCAAGACAGTCAAAGAAGCAGGCTTCTAATTTTGGCGGACGAACGACAATGCATCGGCCGCTTGCTTCGGTAAGCGGCCTTTTTTTGAAATCACAAATCAGAAGCAGCAAATAACAAACAAATCCCAAATTCCAGAGCGAGTTTGAGATTTAAGGTTTAAGATCTGTTTGTAATTTGGAACTTGACATTTAACCAGGGAGCCCAGGTATGACACCCAACGAAATCTTGGCACTTTGCCGCGAGAAAGGAATCAAGGCGGTTGACTTTCGATTCATGGATTTTCCCGGCCTTTGGCAGCATTTCACGATTCCAGTCGCGGGACTCAGCGAAGAGACTTTCGAGGAAGGATTGGGGTTCGATGGTTCGAGCATTCGCGGCTGGCAGGCGATTAACGAATCGGACATGCTCGTCATGCCTCAAGCGGACACGGCCTTTGTCGATCCATTCACGGAACTGCCCACACTCGCGTTGATCTGCAATATTCAAGATCCGATCACGGGCGAAGACTACTCGCGCGATCCGCGCAACGTCGCGCGGAAGGCCGCCAACTACCTGCGAAGCAGCGGCATCGCGGACACGGCTTACTTCGGGCCCGAAGCGGAGTTCTTCATCTTCGACGATGTCCGCTTTGATCAAAATGCTCACAGCGGCTACTACCACGTGGACAGCATCGAGGGCGAATGGAATCGTGGCAAAGACACGCGAGCGGCGGGCGAAGGGCCGAATTTGGGTTACAAGTTACGTCACAAAGAAGGCTATTTTCCCGTGCCACCGGCCGACCAGATGATGGACATTCGCAACGAGATGATGCAGACCATGGTGGATAGTGGCCTGGACGTGGAATGCCAACACCACGAAGTGGGAACCGCGGGCCAGGCGGAAATCGATTTGCGGTTCGACAAGTTGGTCAAAATGGCCGACTCGATGCTGTTGTACAAGTACATCATCAAAAACGTTGCTCGCAAGCACGGCAAGACCGTGACCTTCATGCCCAAGCCGCTGTTTGCTGACAACGGTTCGGGAATGCACACCCACGTGTCGCTATGGAAAGACGACCAGCCGTTGTTTGCGGGAAGCGGCTATGCGGGACTAAGTGAAATGGCGCTGCACGCGATCGGCGGATTGCTAAAACACGCCCCGTCCGTGCTGGCGTTCACTAATCCCACGACCAACAGCTACAAGCGTTTGGTACCGGGTTACGAAGCACCGGTCAATCTGGCTTACTCGCAACGAAACCGCAGTGCAGCATGCCGGATTCCGATGTACAGTCCCAGTCCCAAAGCAAAACGGGTCGAGTTCCGCTGCCCCGATCCAAGTTGCAACCCGTATCTTGCGTTCAGCGCGATCCTGCTTGCCGCCATCGACGGCATTCAAAATAAAATTGATCCTGGCAGTCCGTTGGACAAAGACATTTACGACTTGGATCCGATGGAAGCCGCCGAAGTTCCGCAAACGCCGGGCTCGCTGGATGAAGCACTGAATGCGCTGGAGCAGGATCACGAATTCTTGCTTCGAGGCGACGTCTTCACGCCGGATGTCGTGTCGACGTGGATCGAGTACAAACGCGAGAACGAAGTCGACGCGATCCGCCTGCGGCCGCATCCTTATGAGTTTTGCATGTACTACGACATCTAACGTCGTCGAATAGGGCGAGCGGCAGATGAGTTCTTACCCGCCGTAGTGGAATTCGCCAGAGTTCCTTTCCTCTGAAAAGGAATTCTGGCGAATTCCACTACGGTAAATTCTCATCTGTCGCTCACCTTACCCTGTAACGGTTTTCCGCTGCTGCTCTAGCCACTCCGACCGCCGAGTGCGGGCCGCGTCCAAGCTATTCAGTGGCTTGCGCAGATGATTGACCGGCAGATGACTGACCATTGCCGCGGGGTGGCTTGTTCTGTCGGCGGTTTTTGCGTTTCCGCCGGATGGCGACGATTCGCCGGCCTTCCGTGCGGAGATCGATGCGGTCGTCTTTTCCGACAAGATGGCGGATCAATTCCCATTGCGTGCGGAAGCCCATCCAGTGATCGCGATGCGAATACCCGGCAAATTCCTTCAAATAATCGCGGATGTCGTGCGACGGTAGCTCGCCGGATGACGTGGCGCGATACAGCTTGGCCACCATCATCGGTTCTTTGCGGCCGATTTTCTCGATGTTTTGACGCGTCGCTCTATACGCCAACTGGTCTGCCGGACCGCGGCCATCTTTGCGGGACAATTGATAATCGTGAGTGACCAAACAGTCCATCAACGCCTTGACGTTGCGGAATCCCATCCACCGACCTTTGGCGTTGCAATCGGGGAATTCTTGGAGGATGCTCCAGGTCTCGTCCCAGGTGATGTCTGTCTCGGCCGTAGCTTCCAGTAAGCGATGAATCATGCCGGTGTAAACGTGCGAGCGAACTTCCTGGCCGCCGAACGCGTGTTCGACGAACTGTTGAGCGCCGATGAATTGGTCCGTGACGGCTTGATACGAATCGGCGGCATGTTGGACGGCGATCACCGTCGTGCGGCGGTCGTGTTCTTTGAGTCGCATCAGCACCGGGCGGAAATCGGCATCACCCGAAAAGAGAATGAATTCGTCAAACCGCGTTTCGTGCCGCAACGTGTCGAGTATGTCGATGGCCATCACCATGTCGGCCGCTGTCTTGCCCCAGCCGGTCAATGGTGGACAATCGACAACGCGAAAACCCGAGTTGATGAATCCTTCGCGAAAGTCTCCGAAACTCACAGGATTCGAATAGCAGACCGCGCGCAACAGCCGTCGTGGCCGAGACAATTGAGCAACGCCCTGCATGCCTTGTTCCAACCATTTGACGATTTGCGTCGGGTCGTTGCGGAAAATCTCGGCCGCGGGAAACTCACCGCAGCGTTCCAATCCGAGGATTACATTGTCGAAGTCGATGAACAACGCGGCTCGGAGCGGTTCGGCCGTGAAAACAGGTTGCAGTTTTGTTGGGATCTCAATGGACGACGAAACAACCGTCTCGATTGTGGGCTGCTCGGCGGGCGGCTCCGTTTCAGTTTCTTCCACGACCACCGCATCGTCCGGCAGCCAATCTTCCGTGCCCGTGCCGGTTTTCTGTTGCGCAATAAAGTCGTCGATCACTTCAACGACATCTTCGCCTGGAATCGTCGATGAAATAACCGTCGGCGAATCACTGACGTCTTCTTCGTCGATGTGCTCCTCGTCGAGCACGTCGACATCCACTTCGATCGACTCACTCTCGTCTGGCAACGCGGGTTCATGCTTCGTCGCATGGTCGACTTCTGGGGCGGTCTGCGAAGAGTCTTCGGCTGTCTCTTGAACAGAGGTGCCTTCCGGTTGAACCATCGCATGCGTTGCAATCGGCCCGATCAGTCCGCGAAACTGCTTTGCCTGATACACACGGCCATCCGGCAGTTTGATCCCATCGGTCGGCAGCAAGTGCCCCTTGGATCCAAGCTGTTGAATTTGCAACTCCGTGCATGGCCCGTATTCTTGGCTGTCGCGAATGATATACCAGCCCTGCGCGACAGGGTTTTCGTCGAGTTGAGTGCTCAAGTCTCCAACTTCCCGCGGATTGTCCGATCAGCTTCTCTTGTTCCGAATGAATTCAAGTTTCCCCCCATTATATTTGCGGATGACGAATATCTCCACGGAACGGCGGGAACTTTAGAGATTGATTTCAAGCGGCCGCTCGCCTTAGGCGAACTGCTGATGAGAACTTACCAAGGTAGGACGGATTGCCAATCCGTCCGCTGCTCGCAGTTCGGCTGACGGACGGATTGGCAATCCGTCCTACAATTCGCACCTTTACAGGAGTGGGTGTGTGAAACACACCAGGATCACCACCTGATGTGAGGTGCGTTTCGCGGACCCTACACGAAGAAAGCCCGCTCGTTCCGTCTGAATGAACGAGCGGGCCTGTCGTCAGAGGCGCCGCCCGGATTCGAACCGGGGATGGCGGATTTGCAATCCGCTGCCTTAGCCACTTGGCTACGGCGCCTGATTCAGCGCAACTTAGAAAATCCACGTAACCCGGTCAAGAGGAATGGGGAAGATAGAAAAACGGAGTAAAACGTAGCGATCCCCGACGATATTGGCATCCCCTTCATAAGAAACACGCCAAGCGAAATCCGTATAAGTTACCCATCCCAACCACTCTGCATTACAACGATCATCGTCAAGCTCAGAAGGCGAATTGTTCGATTCAATAGCTACCTTCCGATTTTGCAACTTGGAGCCCAGAAACGGATTCCGGAAGGTGGACCAACATCATTGGACAATGAAGGGGAAGGAAACCATGAATTGGCTATCGTTTTTGGCTCGACGCCCGGACGAGCAATACTTGCGACGGATCGCTGAGCGTGCTGCTGGCGAATGCCGCTCGAAGGTTTGGCAACGAGTCAGCCATCGCACACCGACGATGAGCAGTGTCGAAGCACGCGGATACATTCAAGCGCGAGCTTCGATTCTAATATCTCAGGCGGTTCAAGAGGCGATCGACGACGATGACAAACTGACTGACGAACATCACCAGCCGATCACGCAAATCGCCATCGAGATGATTGTCAGAATGATCGATTCGCAGACGCGATTGACGGCGATCCAAAAAACGGCCGCTTAACCGCCGCTGGAAGCCACAAACACATTAGCTTGTGACAAATGCCTCACGTGGTATCATGCCGCCTGAGGTATTTTTTGTGGAGATGCCCGATGTCGGCCGATGATAGCAATCCGTACGAACCACCGAAGACTCCGGTTGGATCCGACGATGCGTCCAGTGACGGCTCTGGAGAGACACAAAAGACGCCGCTTTCCATTCAGGCACGTCTCTGTCTGATGATGTTCTTGCAGTACTTTGTGCAGGGCTGCTACCTGCCGATCGTCTCCGTCTATTTGCAGGACGCGCTTGGTTTCAATAGCCAGCAACTTGGCATGTTCGGCTCGGCGCTTGCCGTCGGACCGCTGCTGGCACCATTTGTTCTGGGACAATTGGTCGATCGCGTCTGGGCGACACAACGTGTGTTGGCGCTTTGCCATTTATCGGGCGGCGTTTGCATGTTGCTGCTCTATTCCCAGTCCGGCTTTTGGCCGGTCGTCGTGCTGGGAACGATCTATTCAGTGCTGTACATTCCAACCATGATGTTGACCAACTCGTTGGCGTTTCATCATTTGAAGGGACGTGATGCCGAGTTTCCGATCGTGCGATTGTTTGGCACGGTGGGGTTTGTTCTGCCTGCCTGGTTGATCGAAGCAGTGTGGCTCAGTGGTCTTGCTGGTCAAGAATTGAATAAGGCCCGTGGCATTGCATTTTGCTTTGCTGGAGTTGCCGGACTGTTGATGGCCGGGTATTCGATGACGCTTCCCCACACGCCACCCCAACCGCGTGGTGATCGCAAATTCGCACCGGCCGCGGTGATGGGAATGATGCGTTTTCGCTACTTTGCCGTGCTGGTGGTCATCACGTTTTTCGTCGCCATCGTTCACAAATTCTATTTCGTCTGGAACAGTCCTTATTTGAAGGATGTGCTGAGTCTCGGCAAGGTGACGGCCTGGGAACAGCGGATTAGTTCGATCGGTCAGATCAGCGAAGTTGCCGTGATGGCGGGGCTGGGCCTGATGGTCACGCGACTCGGATTCAAGGTAACTTTGGCGATTGGAATTCTCGCCTACATGATTCGCTGCGTGACTTTGGCCGCCGCGATCAGCCTGAGCCTATCGTTCGAAGCCGCGATCACAATCGCTTGTGTTGGACAAGCGCTGCACGGATTGTGTTTCGGCTGTTTTCTGGCGGCCGCGTTCATGTTCGTCGATCGGGTCGCCACGCCGGACATACGCGGCAGTATGCAGAATCTGTACGGCACGTTTGTTCTTGGGCTCGGTTTCTTTGTCGGCGGTTTTATCAGTGGAGCGGTGGGCGATCGGTTTACGACCGCTATCGGAGCGGAAACAGTTCGCGGGCAGATGGGATTTGAAACGATGGCCGGTATGGCGCCGATCAAAAATGATCAAGGCGTCGTTGAACAGGTTCGGGATTGGCCCGGCATTTGGTTGACTTGCGGTGCACTTGCCGCGTTGTGTCTTGTTGTGTTCTGGTTGCTGTTCCCCAAGCAGACGCCGGCAACGGAAGAAACAGAGAAGTTGAAGGAATGAGCTACAACCTTTACTGGGGCGACCTGCACAGCCATTGTTCGATCAGCTACGGTCTGGGGACGCTTGCACAATCGCTGGCCCGTGCCCGTGAGCAACTCGATTTCTGCTCGGTCACGGGTCACGCGTTCTGGCCCGACATGCCGACCGACCGCGAGCGTTATGGCGAGATCATTGATTATCACAATGAAGGCTTCGCACGACTGGCCAGAAACTGGTCAGAATTGATCGAGGGCCAACGTGCAAGTTCGGTGGACAGGCGGTTTATCGCGATTCCCAGCTACGAATGGCACTCGCTCAAATATGGCGACCACAATGTGTACAGCCAAGGACCGGATTTGCCGCTCGTCGACGCGCCGGATCTGCCATCCTTGCGTGCGTTGGCAAAACAGAATGACGCGATCGCGATTCCACATCACATCGGCTACGCGGCCGGCTACCGTGGCATCGATTGGCAGCACTTTCGCGAGAAACAATCGCCGTTTGTGGAAATCTATTCGCTACACGGATGTTCGCTTGGCGAAGATGCCCCCTATCCGATGCTTCACGACATGGGTCCTCGCGATTTCGGCAGCTCCGCCGAAGCAGGTTGGGCCGCTGGTCACCGCTTTGGAATTGTCGGTGGCACGGACCACCACGGAGCCTACCCCGGCAGTCACGGCGACGGCCGCATGGGCGTGTTCGCGTCGTCGTTGACTCGTGAAGCGTTGTGGGAAGCGTTTCTTGCCCGGCGGGTTTACGCCGCGACAGGCGACAAGATCGATGCTCGTTTGTTTGTCGACGATGCCTGGATTGGATCGACAATCAAATCAAACAGCCGTCGCAGCATCCGAACAACCGTTAACGCGTCCGATGCGATCGATCGAGTCGAATTGATCAAGAACGGCCGCATCATTCAGCGTTTCTTTGCGGATGCCTCGACAACGCAAAACAATCGTTATCGGCTAAGAATTACTTGGGGATGGGGGCGCAAAGACGAGCCAGCCGGCTGGAATTGCCAATTGAATTTGTCCGCGGGTGCAATCACTTCAATCGAAACTTGTTTCTCTGGCCAGTCGGTGGCCGCGCCGAAAGGCGTCGGTGGTCACGACACCTCGGCGGACGAACACGACCTTCCACACGCAGTCATCGATCGTGGCGATCGACATTGTGCGTGGCGGAGTATCACGACAGGCAACCTGTCACTTCGACACCCAACCACGCAAGCCATTTCGTTCGAAGTCGAAGCACCGGATTCGGCTGGAGTCAAAGTTGAAGTCAACGGCCAGGTGTTCGAACACTCGTTGGCCGATTTGCTTCACGCCGGCCGGTCACATTACCTGCGCGGTTGGCTCTCCGAAGCGATCCGAATCGGCCCCTTGGTACAGCTCTCCGAATGTCAGATTGAAGCACAGTTAACAGACGAGCCAGAACTCGACGTGGATTACTATCGTTTACAAGTCGCACAAAAAAACGGCCAGTGGGCGTGGCTATCTCCGATTTGGGTGGAGAGACTGTAGAACAATTGTCCCAATTGTTCCAGGAGCAATTGGGATAATTGCTCTACAATGGAGAAATAATATGTCTGAACCACTAAGAATCGCCGTGCTGGGTCTCACTCACGATCACGTGTGGGGAAACCTCGAAGAGTTGAAGCAAACAACCGGTGTGGAACTTATCGCGGTCGCCGATCCAAACGCTCCGTTGTTGGCAAAGATCGACGATCTCTATCAAGTGCCGACGTACGAATCGTTCGACAAACTTCTGGCTGACGAAACGCTCGATGCGGTGTGGTTGTTCAGCGACAATGCGACGAATGTCGAATTGACCGAACACGCCGCCTCGGCCGGACTTCACATCATGGTTGAAAAACCGATGGCGGGCACTTTGCTGGGCGCGGATCGAATGCTCGCGGCCGCGCGGCAAAATGACGTGCGACTGATGGTCAATTGGCCCTTCGCCTGGTGGCCGCAATTGCAAAAGGCCGTCGAAATGGCGACGAGCGGCGAACTGGGCGATATTTGGCAAGTGAAATACCGAGCGGCTCACGCAGGTCCCAAAGAACTCGGCTGCAGCACGTATTTCTGCGATTGGCTGTTCGACGACGGGCGCAACGGCGGCGGAGCAATGATCGATTACTGCTGCTATGGGGCGCTGCTCGCGACGGCGATTCTTGGCACACCGAGCCGAGTTTACGGAACCCGCAGCCGGCTGTGCAAGGAAGAAATCCTGGTCGAAGACAACGGTGTGATTGTGATGAATTACCCGCGTGCGATCGCCATTTCGGAAGGCACCTGGACGGAGATTGGCAAGTTGTTGAGCTACGTCACGATGATTTACGGTAGCCAAGGAACTCTGATGGTCGAACCGCGGGTCGGCGGCCGATTGATGCACGCGACGGTTGATCAGCAGGAAGGCGTTGAAGTAGCTGTCGAAGCTCGCCCCCATCATCAATCGGCGGCCGGGCACTTCACACATTGCATCACTTCGGGTGACAGTTTTACAACGCTCTGCCAAGACCGCATCTGCCGCGACGCACAAGAAATCCTCGAAGCCGGATTGCGGTCCTCGGAAGTCGGCTCAGAGGTTTCGCTGCCGATGAATTAGCTTGCGTCTGACGAGAAAATCGCCGCGACATCCAGTCGAACGTCCAACAAAGCCGTGGAGGCGATGGAGTCAGTCATTGTAAATAGTTCGATCTGACCGTAACCGCTTGCCGTTGCTTGATGATGTCGTTCAACAGCGTTCTCGTTCGGCAACCCCAGCTTGCGCATAAATCTCTGCTTTACGACGATCGAGGTCTTCTGTAGTGACGGCGACTTCGATGACAAGATGCGCGGTGGCTGGGTGGGCATTCTGAAAGTCATTGCGATTGCCGCCGCCGGCGATGTCTGGTTCTGGTTCCGAATCGGTGAGCGTCAGCGGCTGTTCTTGTCGAATATGAAATCCAGTCGGGAGGCATTGGCGCAGTGAATCTGCAAGTCGTTCAACGATCCAAGTATGCCGTGGTGTCTTGATCATCTTTTCAAGGATCACTCCGCTCAGTAGTTCTGTATTATCTGAAATGATTCTCGCTTCACCGAGTTGATGGTATTGATCAACGGTGATCGGCAGCACGGCTTGCCTTACTGCTTGCGTGTCAAGGATGGAAGTAGACATGTGAAAACTCAGTTGATGGTGTGTAATCCATGATAGGACAAATGCCACATTAAATCGAGATTAGCTAGTTCGCTCCATGGCCCAAATTCAATTGCTCATTCACGGCCGTCGCGACCAACGTCAGATCGGATTCAGAATGCCCCGTCATGATCGTCACCGGTGATCCTGAAGAAAGTTGAAAACTGAGCTGCTGATAGTCGCGGCTGTTTACCTGCCAGCCGCTGCTGGTGACGAAAACGTTTTCAATTTGTGAGCGGTACCAATGGAATCGCTTTTCGCCCAGCGGGCCTTTTCGAATGAGGATCAAGTCTTCGCCATCGACTTCGATGGCAAAGTGCCTTCGCGCGCAGAGGTATCCGAAGATCAACATCATCAGCCCAGGTCCGGCGAAGAGCACACTCCACAGTGAAACGAACACCGTGCCAAACAGGTCATCCGCGTCGAATCCGTCGGCGAGAAGACTGTATAGCACGGTAACTCCGACCGCTAATCCGATGGCCGTCAAAATGACACCGACAAAAAAGGCACCGATATACTGCGATGCACCCCTTGGTGGCACGGTAACAAGGACTCCTTGCCCTGTGCAATCAACAGTAATGACACTCTCGTCTGGCGAAATGACGCGGCCCTTTTCGTCGCGGCTGGACGCCGGCAAGGGCAGCTTCCTAGACTCGCCACGTTCGGCGATGGCCAACGCTTCATTCAATTCGGCAGCGATCCACTCCAACTCGAAGTCGTCGCGCTGGCTGAGCATGCCAAATTTATTGCCGCGGTGTGGATGAATCTGCAGTTCGTTGACTGGCACGTCGTTCACTTCCATCCCGCTGAAACCGACACAGATTTCCGCTATTTGCTCCGCCGTCCACTGGCGGACTTGTTTGCCAAAGATCGATTCGTGGACCACTATCAAACGTTTGTCTGCCGTAGCAACCGCGGCACGGCGACGGCCCATGTTGATCGAGACCAGTAAGACGGCAATCCCCACCGCGATGAATGGGGACAAGAACAGGAACGTCCAGCCATTCACCGGATCGCCGTCGTTTTGAACGACGCCCAACCCCATTAATGTGATCATCGTCAGTATGAATACGAGGGCAAGATTCCAAACCAAGGCAAACGCAAGCAGGCCTCGCGAACCCTTCCAAATACCGGTCGGCGGAATGCGAATCGTAATGCCGTAGTCGTGCCGGTCGATTGTGGCGTCGCTGTCGGGCGGCTTAGTTGGAAGCGGCTTGTCGTCCGAAGACGAATCGTCCTCACCGTCAACAACACGAATCCTACGCGGTGGATCGGTAGACGCACCAAACTCAATATCGCTAACGAAGTCGTCGTCGAAACGCACGACTTCAGATTCCAGCCGTTCGGCCAAGTCTTCCGCAAGCGGTTTCAGCAAGTCGCGTGGGTAAAAAGGTGCCACCATCAACCGATCGCCGTCCGAACATTTCGCATTGATAACGTGCGACGAGTCGCCTAACCAGGCTTGGAAGTATTGGTACTGGGAATCCGTCTTTTCATCGACTGCACTCATGATTTGAAGTTGCCTGACCTTGTCGGTGGGACGTTTGCGACGCCAGGAAAAGAAAAGCAGTTTGTCCGTCGAGTAGAGATTGCCGCCGCGAAGCTCAACAATGCAGCGAGACCGGTTGAGTGCGACGGTCAGTCCAAGCAAAAACATGCCGAGCATGGGAATCAAACCCAACAAACCCAGCGAGCCAAAAACGATCATCCCCCAACCGAACGCTCGCTGACCTTGCTGAAGTTGCTGGATGCCTTCCCCGATGGGAAATCCCATCCACGCACACATGAACAGTATTCCGACAAGTCCGAAACCAGCCAGCACCCATCCCAAGTGGCGCGATCGATCGAGATCGCGGCGGGGGAGAAGGTAACGCGCGCCGCGGGGTAGAGTTTCTGTGACGATGCCGTGGGCTTCTAGCAGGCCTTGGTGATCCATGTTTCGTACGCGAAATCAGAGAAGGTCATTCACTCCAAATGTCTATTGGACGATTCTGGCAAAATCTTGTACGCGAATTCTTGCAGATTTAACAAAACTCGTCCATTTCGTGGCCCATCCTGGAAAACTGGGCAGTGTCACGAAAACGCCCCCAATCTGATCGCGGGCATCATCCGTGGGCTACGTTTGCTTGGTGGGTCTGCTGGCCTTTCATCTGTGAAGGCGGCACTTCGCCACAGACCGGCACGTCCCGCCATTTTCTTCCTTACAGGCGTTGAAATCGTTCGGACATGGACAATCCACGTCACAAGCCCGCGTCCACTCCGCGAGAACGTGTACTTTGGTCCACGATCGTGTTCGTCGTTGCGCTGGCCGTTCGCACACTTCATTTGATTCAACTGAAGGCCGCGCCGTTTTTTCCGTTTCGAATTGGCGACGGAGAAACCTACCACGCCTGGGCACGCGAGATTGCCGCGGGTGATTGGATCGGCCACGGGGTGTTTTACCAGGCACCACTCTACCCGTATTTTCTCGGTTCGATCTATTCGCTGTTTGGCGACGATGTGATGACCGTGCGAAAGTGCCAGGCGTTCATCGGTGCATTTTCTTGTCTGCTGATCGCCAATGCAGCTTGGAACTTGTTCTCCAAACGCACGGGAATCGTCGCGGGATTCATGTTGGCTTTCTACGCGCCAGCGATCTACTTTGATGGATTGATTCAAAAGTCGGTGCTGGATTTGTTTTTTTTGTGTCTGGCACTGTGGCTGATGAGCCTGGTTGGCATCCGGCCCAGCCGTTGGCAAATGCTTTGGCTGGGGATGACGCTCGGAATGTTGATCCTGACGCGGGAAAACGCACTGATTCTCGTCCCCGTCTTGCTGATTTGGATTGCGTTTTATCGAATCGAATCCCAAGGCAGATGGTGGGCTGAGTTGCAGCGCCGGTCGTTTGCATCGTTCGTTTTTGCGCTGGGGCTAGCGATCGTGCTGTTGCCGGTTGCGGTGCGAAATAAAGTGGTCGGCGGCGAATTCCACTTGACTACGTCGCAACTGGGGACGAATTTTTTCATCGGTAACAATCCGAAGGCCGACGGCTTGTATCGACCGCTGCGATTTGGCCGCGGACACGCTCGCTATGAACGCAACGACGCAACCGAGATCGCCGAAGCCGCGATGGGTCGTGAGCTGACTCCAGGAGAAGTGTCGGATTACTATCTCAACCAGTCGCGCGATTACATCCTGTCGCAACCTGGACATTGGTTGCGATTGTTGAGTTGGAAATTTGCGTTAACTTGGAACGCCGTGGAAATTACGGACTCCGAAGATCAGTATACGTACGCCGAGTGGTCGTTGCCGCTTCGCGTGAGCGGATCGCTCTGCCACTTTGGTGTCCTTGTGCCGCTGGCGCTGCTGGGTGTTTGGTCCACCTGGTCGCAACGGCACAACCTGTGGATTTTCTACCTGATGGTGCTGGCATTCATGATAGGCGTCGTCGGTTTTTTTGTCTTCGCACGCTATCGCTTTCCGCTAGTGCCCGTGTTGATTCTCTTTGCCGCGGCGGGAGTGACGGATTGGTGGTGGTATCGGCGAAAGACATCGCGCGCGAAGTTGGCGGCATGTGTGACTTCGTTAATCGCTGTCGCGGTCTTTTGCAATTGGTCGTTGCTGGACACTGCGTCGATGCAGGCAACCACACACAGCAACACCGGCAATCAACTTGCCGTTCACGGCCAATTCGACGAAGCTGTCCTTGAATATGAACGAGCGTTGAGATTGGATGCCGATCATGCATTGGCACACAATAACCTGGCCGCGGTTCAGATGCGACGAGGTGAAATTCACGACGCAATCGCCCACTTGGAACGCGCGTTGTCAATCAAGCCAGACTATCCGACGGCTCATCAGAACCTAAACAAGGCACGCCGACAGTTGGGTCGGTAGTGTCGCAGTCTCTCGAAAATCGTCTATTCATGGGCTGATCCTAAGAGAGGCCATCGCAACGTATGGGTCAGTTTTTCTTCAATTCTTTGATGCTGGTTTCGGCTCCACGGCGATGCGCTTGGGTGGCGGATTTGTCTTCCAGCACTCTCCGATACGCTTGCAGCGCTTCGGCATTCCGACCGGCGGCTGCCATCGTGCCACCAAGCGACAACAGCATCGAATGCCGCCAATATCCGCTGAGTCGCTCGATCTTCGCCCGTTGTAAAGTCGCCAGCGCCTCGTCGAACTTTTTCTGTTTGGTCAAAATGCGCGCCGCGCTTTGAACGGAACGGAACTCTTCCGCGGCACCGATCTGTTCCTTTGACTCATAATTCTGCCGATAAGCTTCGAGGGCCCCACTCTCGTCCCGCAGATTGGTTTCGCGGTTGTGGCCCATGTGAGCGAGGATGCTCGTTCGGATCCGTGTGTCAGGCGTGTAAGTCAGAGCCATTTGCAAATCCACTTCGGCCTTGTCTCCCACTTTGGAGAACGCGTAGGCCCGCCCTCGTGCAAACGCTCCCGCGCCGATTTGCCAAAACGGCCAAGCACTCAAATCCTCTTCGCCAAATTGCTCGACGACGGCTTCGAATTCTCGCTGGGCTATCAGATTTTCCATCCGCACAGTTTTCTTCGCCGAGACGAGCGGAATCTGTGCCGCCAGTTCGTCCGCCCGATTGAAATCCCTGAAGCTTCGTGCGCAACGCACGGCATGCTGGAGTGCAACGGATTTCTGAAGATCGGTCGCCTTCTTTCCCGCAGCCAAATCGACATAGGCCGCCATTGCCTTTTTGTATTCTCGGCCGCGGATTAAATCGTCGGCGGCCCGACTGGCGATCAGATAGTCGGTGACCGTCGGGTCAGCCGGGAACTGGTGCGAAAGGCCGGAGTAGAAGTGCGCGAACTTCATCTTCTCATGAAAACCGGACGTTCCGGTTGGTGAAAAGGCGGAATACTCCGAGCCGTTCTCGCGAATTCGCTGGCGGCAGAGATTGATGTGCCACGGCAGGCTTTGTGTCGGCTTGCGGCCGATGACTTGATGTAGCGGATCGTTGTTGTCCTGTGTCACAGGGATGCGAATTTCGACCGTCCAATGATCGTCGGCCACTCGCGTCGCGACTTCGGCTTGCGAGTTCCAACTGAACCACTTGGCCTTCTCGGCGGATCGGTCGAGATTGATGATCGCCCCGGATGGATTGACGGCAATTTGGTAATAATTGTGCGATTCAGTGTTGAGCAGAATCTCCACCACGTCGCCATACCAAATCGCCTGATCTCCGCTCTTCGTTGTTGCAATGTTAGGCTCGTCGCCCGGTTTCTCTTCGCAACGAATCGCGAAATAGAGGCTGCCTTTCTGCCAGGTTGTCATGAACGACGTGCTGTAAACGGGCAGCCGGCCGGTCTGCAGTTCGCGCATTCGGCCTGTTGAAGCGATCGGAATCTCCCGCCAGGCTTTATCGTCCAACTTGCCATCGACAGCGATTGGCTCCAGCGGTTCGCCGCCGACCAATCGCAATCTCGGAACTGGTCCGCGCTTCTGCGCCAATTGCACGCTCTTGTTGCGCAGCCCGTCGAGGTAGTTGCAGATTAACTTGATCCGCTGGCCGTAGACGGAATCTTCTGACGCCTTTGCTTTGGCGACGGCAAACAATTCCAGGGCACGATTGGCCTTGACTGCGTCTTTTTCCATCTCGCGCCAGTGCTGCTCGCAGTAACGGAAGAACTCCCGCATTTCGTCTGCGGCCGGACCGTAGAAGAGGCGGCAGTATTCGTCAAACATCGCGACGGCGTTTTGTTCTTTGCCGCCCCAGTACATCCTCGCCGTGAAGTAGAGAAGAAAATGGTTGTAGCCGATGGCGTTCTCATCAAAGTCCATGGTGATCCAGATGTCCTCGCCGCGCGAAATGCCCTTGGTCGCGTTGATGCTCTCGCCCATCACGCGCGGTATGTAGGCGGGAAGGTAGAAACCACGGCCGGTGAACGGGTAATTCTCAAAGACCTCGATGGGGTTGTCCGTCTTCTTGGTCCACGCTTCGCGAAGTTTGCGAAGTTCGGCGCGGTCAGCGTGCGTGGGGCGTCGGCCGCCCACAATGATGACCCGAACGTTCGGTTCCAACTTGTCAATGTTGCTGGGCGGCGCGGTGTAAACTCCGTAGGCGCAGTTGGAAATCTTTTTGCCCGGATGCGTCTTGCCAATTTCCTTTGCCACCCGATTGACAAAGTCCCAGACGTAGTTCGAAAGCCCTCCGCGATACCCCAGTTCCGGCGACTCCTTGCCTTCGCACAATTTGCACTGGCAAATCGCCGTGTAGCCGTCTGGTGGCATGATCGACACAACGTCCATATCGTAGTGGTCGAACTGAGCTTGAGCAAACTGAACCGCCTCACGGAACAGTTCTTCGTTGGAATAACACAATTGATTGAGCCGTTGTCCGAGTTGCGTGTGACGCTTGCCGCCGTACAGGGCAAACCAGTCCGGGTGATTGGTCAGCGTGTGTTCGTTGTGTGTCATGCGAGCCAATCCGTGCGCGGCTTGCCGACCAAAAGGCTGACGCACGCCCAGTCGGAAGCCCCACATCATCGCATCACGGCCATAGACGGCGGCGCGGAAGTTGAGGATGCGCATCGGAAAATCCGGCCGCACCGTTTTGTCGATCGTCGGCAAAGTGATGCTGTCCATGTGGGGGACGATTTCACCAATCTCGCCGGGCGTATACCAACGCACGCCAAGATCGCGAAGAAACCCGCAGACCGCGTTGAACGATCCTCGCTCGTCATAAGCCCAGACATTCACGTTGCCGTCCTTGTCGACTTCTTGCTCGTTCGGTGTGCCAAACAGGGAATTCGGTCCTGAGTAATGTTTGTGAAGTTGCGAATGCGTGTAGCCCCAATGTTTGCCGGTGATCTTGTTCCACTCCCGCTGCATCTTGCCGCTGACAAGGTCGTTGTTGCCCCGCGGCCAAGGCTCGATAGGCGTAAAATCTGTATCATCGCCAATCAACACGATCCAGTTGTCACCGGAAACAATTCGATAAGCGCCGTGCTTCAGTCCCTCACCGGTGACGCCAAGTTTGTCCGCGTGCAAACTCCGGCCGACGAAGATGCTGACGGGAACCTTGCCGCTCGGCTCGGTAACGATGTTTAGCTTTGCGCCGGAGATCTTTTCAACGTAATTCTGTAATTGGCGTGCTGCGAGCCGCGTGGTGCGCGGTGGCGCTGCGGCGATTACAATCTCAGCGTTGGATTGACCATCTTTGATTAGAAACGTATCGACAGCGATGGCCTGAGCGGTTTGCATGCAAAGCACACAAAGTAAGGCGAGAAGGATCCGATTAATCATGGTGCAATTGTCTTCTTTCAAATGAGCCACACGGAGAACGGGCGATTGCAGTTTTGCTTGGCGGCCGCATACTCAATGGTAACGCAAATTTGTGGAGAACAGATGTGCCAATCCAATCCTTCAATACCGTGCTGCGCAAAACACACGAGAAGATGCTGTGGGACCATGGTCCCAAGCTACCATGGTTACTAAATCTTTATGCGGCTCACCTTAAACGCCAACTTCGTCGAGAATTGCCCTGGATTGCGAGATTGATAAAAAGTGGTCGGGGACAAAATTGAACTGTCGACACACGGATTTTCAGTCCGTTGGCAATGTTGATAAAACGCG
>CAYFJO010000106.1:0-27577 GCA_964343305.1 uncultured Pirellulaceae bacterium
CCGAATCGCCAAAGCCAGCGTTGCCTTCGGAGACGATTGCTCAGGAACCCCCCCCCTCCGATACGGCGGGGCAATTCGAAACAACTGATCCAGCGCCCTTCGAAACTCAACCAGTTCCGCGGTACCCGACGACCGATCCGAGTGCCTATCCTGCACCTCGTATTCAGCAGCCCGCTTGGAGAACAGGCGATCAAAACATCGCACCGACCAACGATTCCGTGAATTCTGGTCGATTTCGTGGCAGCCAACCTGGCGTCGCGACGCTTCAGGGAACGATTCAACCACCGCCGGACCAACGACGATGAGCGCACTGGACAACGTTTTTATTCGAGCCTATTCCAAGGAACCGACGGACGTTGTTCGGCCGGACGCATCGCCCGAGCCCGCTGCGTACCAAGGGACCGCCGTTGCGGCTGCCCACACGCCGGCGGCCAATGATCCCAGCTCGCTGCCTGAACAGATGTTGCCCCAACAGCGTTGGCATCGTCATGATCAGCCGGTTTCAGAGGAGCAAGTCCTTTCACATAGCATCCCGGAACCGAACGATCCACCAGCCGAACCTGCGCCTCGAATAAATGTCGACAAAGAGTCCGAGCCTGTAAAAGACGTTGAAGTGCAAGTCGAAGCGGCCGAACCAACGCCGGACGTGACCTCGTCCCATATTCTGATTTTCCCACCGGACTTAGGTGGCAAGGCTCCTTCCGTGGCTCCGCCTCCCAAGTTCAACATTGCCCGTGAGCCCGTTCAATTTGGTCGCATCGACGCGCCTCACGCGGCCGCGCCTCCAGCACCGCATTATGATGCGGACCAGGCATCCACGTTGTCCATGATTCAATTCATGCCGCCAAGCATCGAACTGACGCCGATGGTCGAGCGCGCAACCCCGATGAAAGAAGCGACCGTCAGCACTCAGACAGCCGAAACTTCGGACAAAAAAATCATCATCCATCATCCGCAGTCCGAATCTCCACGCAAAGAGACGCTACCAGTCGAAACGACCACGGCCAGCGTCGAACCGTCGGATGCGCATCCTTTGAATCCTGCCTGGGAAGTGCCCGAAATACTTTGGCCGCCGATTTGTGATCAGCTTGCTTCTGGCGATCGCCCGCGGTTTGCCGGCGTTGTCGACATGCTGCTGGATGCCGCGAAAGCTGGCCACAAAGTGATCTCGGTCGCAAGTCAAAATCGCGGCGAGGGCCGCACCACGCTGATCCTCTGCCTGGCACGCGAGTTGGCCAACTCCGGCCATCGAGTTCTGGTGGTGGATGCTGATTTTCAAAATCCGCAAATTGCCGAGTCGCTGAATCTGCGTACTCCACATACTTGGAATGAAGTGATTGATCGGGACGTTCCGCTAGACGAGGCGGCAATTCAAACAGCGGACGGTCATTTGACGTTGTTACCTTTGGATACGGAAAATCCACCCGCTGATTTGACGTTGGAAGACGACACGCTTGGCCGGATGTTACTGGGTTTGGCCGCGTCATTCGACATCGTGCTTGTTGACACGGAGCCGTTGTCTGAAACGGAACCTGGATGCATCGACGCGGTGGTGCTCGTCTGTGACTGCCGTCAATCGGCCCGCGGTCAAACCGATCGCATTGCTCATCAACTCAAGTCGGCCGGCATCGGTGTCATCGGTGTGGCCAAGAATTTCGATACAGCGCAGCCGGCAAGGTCGGCAGTTCATTCGTAACTCCGGATTGCACCTAGTGGTCGGTCAAACTTGAAAAGTCGGTAGCTGCCGTCGCCAGACGGCGGAAACCACGCTCTGGCGAGCGCAGCTACAACCCGTCAATCCAACTCTGACACACCCCTAGAGTATCCGTGGCAAGATACCACCGAGATCACGCTGCGCGCTCTACGAGGCAAATCTCATGTACGAAAACTACTGGCAGGTTGAAACCAAACCTTTCGAATCGACATCTGACGAACGGTTTTATTATCCCAGTGAAGTGCACCAAGGCGCGATGCTCAAGCTGCGCTATGCCATTGAGAATCGTCGTGGTTCCGCGTTGTTGACGGGAGCGACCGGTTTGGGCAAAACGTTGATGATCCAAGCCTTGGCCAACCAGTTGCCGCGGGAATACTCTCCGTTGGTGCATTTGGTGTTTCCACAAATGCCCATCGATCAATTGTTGGCTTACATCGCAGGAAGTTTGACTGGCGAAACAATGGCCTCGATGCCCTCGACCCAACAAAGCTTGCGACGGCTGGAGCGAGCCCTGGATGAAAACGCCGAGACGGGCGGGCATGCCGTGATCGCAATTGACGAAGCCCATTTACTGGAAGAACCGACGTTGGAAACGTTGCGGCTGTTGATGAACTTTCATCGCGATCAGCAACCGCTGATGACAATCATGCTGGTCGGGCAGCCTTCGTTGCTTCCCTCGTTGGATCGGATGCCGGACTTAGATAGCCGCTTGGGTGTCAAATGCCTGTTGCGTCCCTTTTCGTCCGAGGATTCCATGGGCTACATTCAACATCGCCTGATGGCCGCGGGTGCAAAAAACCCGATCTTCGACGATTCGGCACTCGAAGCCGTCCACTATTTCTCGCACGGCAATCCCAGGCACATCAACCGGCTGTGCGATCTGGCCTTGTTGATTGGTTTCGCGGAAGAGCAGGCGGGTATCAGTGCGGCACAAATCGAAGCGGTTGCCGAAGAACTGTCCACGGTTACACCCGAATGAGACAAGGGTCGTGCAGTATTGGCAGGAATGATAGTCGAGCGGTGGGTGAAACCTTGGTGTAGCACGGATTTCCAATATTTCCAATCCGTCTGGGACGGTTTGAAAAACCGTCCTACTTGTAAGTCACTTCTCTGCCACCTGAACGTATGGTGTCCATAAAACCATCAGATTCGTTTAAAGCCCTTTTTACGTCATAACCGATACCATCATTACCAGGGCAGCGCGTCCATAAACGACTCACTTTGGCGTGTAGACAAAAACACCTGCCCTACGTCCAAGTCCCACCAGATTTCCTGCCCACTTGGTTTACTGCCCCCACCAACCCTTTTCCTTCATCTCGTCCTTTGTCCGTTCGCCAACGCCCGCGAGGTTGTGATTCGTGCGCGAGTTTTTCGCACGTCAACGGCTTGCATTCGTTGCCTCCAATCAAGAACCCATCCCCAATCACGTAGCTACGAGGGCTAGTCATGAACATGCCGTTTCGAACCATCGCCGCGCTTTTGAGCGGATTGCTTTTGTTGCTTGGCCAGAGTGTCAACGCGCAATTGCGTCCTCCCGTTCCCAGCAACATTGACATCAAGAGGTCCGCCCCTGTCTTGACCGTCGAAACCGCCGGCCCGAATGAAATCAACCTCGGCCGAACAGCACAATTCGTGATCACCGTGAAAAATGCGGGCAACACGATCGCCGAAGATGTCGCGGTCAAGACATTGCTTCCCTCGACCGTTGAGTTTCAAACAGCGAACCCCAAGCCGGAAGGTGTCCAAGAGGACTCGGTTCGCTTTTACCTGGGAACGATGCAACCGCGCGAAACGAAGCGGATCGTCATCAACCTGTTGCCGACCAAACAAGGCGCCGTCGAACTGTCGCATAAGACGAGCTTTTCAACTTCGCACAAGTCCGCCATTCGAGTTCGCAAATCGACATTGAAGATCGTCGCGTCCAGTCCCCGATCGGCTGACTATGGAACGGTGGTTCCCTACACGATTGTAATCACCAACAAAGGCGACGGACCCGCGGAAAACGTGACGATTGTCCCTCGCGTTCCCGATGGCATCGCGCTCAGCGAACGAGCCCAAAAGCCGCTGAACTTGCGAACGCTGGTTCCCGGTCAATCGCATGAAATCGCTTACAACATTAATGCGACAACCGCCGGCATCCTGAACGTGGACTTCGTCGCCACCGACGCCGACGGAACCGAGTCCGTTGCAAAAACGAGTGTGCGTGTTCTGCGACCGTTGATGAATGTCGAAATCACGGGCCCCGCGCTTCGTCACGTCGGCCGCACCGGGCATTTCGAAATTCGCGTGACCAACCCTGGCGACGGTCCCACAAAAGCGGTCGAAGTCATGGCCTCGATTCCCAAGGGACTCCGCGTCGTGGCGATCGCCAAAGCCGCCAAATACGACCGTGACAACAATACACTAACCTGGTACCTCGACAACATTCAGCCATCCAGCGAAACGGTCTTGTCGCTGCGAGCCATGGCCACGGAAGTTGGCGAGCTTCATCCGCAGGTCGTGGCATCCAACCGAACGGGATTGATCGCCAAGACCGAGTCGACGATTCGCGTCGTCGGACGCCCCAATCTGTGGGCGACGGTTGTCAACAATGATGGCGCGACCGAGACCTATCAAACCGCCACGTTCACCGTCCTGCTTGGCAATCGTGGTTCCGTCGCGGCACCCGAGGTCGATGTCAAAGTGGAACTTCCCGAAGGCCTGGAAGCACTTCGCGGCGACGATTATGAAATCAGTGGCAACGTGATCCGATTTGAGCCCGTCGCAATCAATGGAGGAAGCCAACAGGAATTGACCTTCAAGGCGACCGGTCGGATCGCAGGTTCCCACGCCGTGCGGGCTACGTTCCAGACGCCGGAAATGATTCGGGCATTGATCGTCGAAGGAGACGCGTTCGTCTACGACGACAAACAACCTGAAGAGATCGCCGAGCGTCTGCCGACGCGAGCAACGACGCCTGTTACGCAGCCCGTTCCACGGACGCTTCAGGCGGTACCGCCCGCGCAGACGACGCCCACGCCGGTTCAAGCCGTGCCAACGCCCGTGCAACAGGTGCCGACTCCGGTACAAGTGGCACCGGCACCCGTGCAGCCAACCCCCGTGCCAGTCCAGCCAACACCCGCACCAACTCCCGCGCCACTTGGTGTCCCGGCGCCCATCAATACGCCAACGCCTGCATTCGAGACGAACACCGTGACAAATGATTTTCAACCCTAACGATTGGCCACAAACCAAGACTAAATAAACTGAACTCATCCCTCGTCTGTCGGTGATGACGGTTCCCAGCACGAGCCCTTAGCGAAAGCTAGGGGCTTGTGTCGTTCTTGGGGCGGCGATCGCCAAATGTTTCGATTTCCCGGCCCATCGCTGCCTTCACATTTGCGTCCGCCGAGCCCATAATCTACGGTTTGACAATCCATTGCGTGCCACCTAGGAAACGAGCCATGCCACGTTCGCCCCAGAGGTCTCTCTGCTTCTCACCACTTCTCGGCTGCTTACTTCTCGTTCTTGGATTCGCCCACTTGAATGGTGTAGCTTGGGGACAGGGCTTCACAGAACCCGTCGTGGCCCGAATTCAAATGCGCATCCAACAGGGCGAAGACTTTGTCGATGTCATTCACAAGGGTGATCTGTTGACGGTCCTGGAAGAGCGCGAAGATGCCTACTTGGTGTTGACTCCCGGAGGCAATCGTGGGCTCGTCGGAAAGATCAACGCGTTCAAACTCGTCGAGTCGGTGGAGATCTATGACGCGTTGATCAAAGACAGTCCGAAAGTTGGCCGCTTTTTCACCCTGCGAGCTTCTGCTTGGTTCGCACGTGGTGACCATCGCAGGGCGCTGGCGGACTATGACCGGGCGATCGAATTGGGTTACAAGGAACCGCACGCTTATTCCAGCCGCGGCATGTTCCACGCCTCGGCCGAAAACTACGATAAGGCGATCGCCGATTTTACGACTGCCATCAAACTGACCAACGCCAGCAAGTCGCCGGAGGCCGAGAAGGATGATACGCCGTACCTCAACCGAGCTGCGACGTATATGGCCGTTGAAAAATATGCGTTGGCGGTCAAAGACTACGACGAAGCCGTTCGCCGTCGTCCCAAGAAGGCGAGTACGTATCAGCAACGGGCGTTTGCGTTCAAAGCAGACGGAAAACTCAAGCAAGCGATCGACGACTATGCGAAGTGCATCGAGTTGGAACCAAAAAACAAGTCAGCTTGGATGGGACGGGGCTATGCCTGGCTTCAAATGAAAGACACCAAAAAGGCAATTGCCGATTTCTCAAAAGTGATTGAAATCGATGCCAACTTTGCGTACGCGTACAGTAGTCGTGGTTATAGCCGTCAACAGCAAAGCGATATTCAAGGTGCCTTGGCAGACTATGACGAAGCGATCCGTCTGGATGCCGGCCAAATGCTGGCTTATCAAAACAAGGCTTGGCTGTTGGTGACCGCCGAGGACGACAAGGTGCGAGATGGCAAGTCCGCCGTGATCGCGGCAACCAAAGCGTGCGAATTGAACAATTTCAGTGACTTCGAAAGTGTCAGAACACTCGCTGCGGCATTTGCCGAAGACCGGGAATTTCAAAAGGCGATCGGCTGGCAGGAAAAGGCAGTGAAACTAGCCCCCAAAGAACAACGCGACGAAGAGGCCGCGGTATTAGAGCAGTATCAGGACAGAAAAACTCGCCGCGAAAAAACGAAGCCTGGCGTTTGACGATCGCCGTCCAATTTCGGCAAACGCGAGCGGTCCAGATGCCTTGAAGTGCTTCGACTTCTAGCGAAACGACGTGCCCTGATTACTCAAGGGGAGCGCGAGGCTCGCATTGTTTCTTTGAAATTGGGGTCGTGGGATTACGACACTGCCAGATTTCGCTTGCGACGAAACAGACCAAACCAGCCGGACGGACTATCGGTTGCTTCGCTTGTTTTGGCAGTCGCGCCAGACGACGCTTGCTCGACCGGAGCGGAATACTCGGAATAGATCCATTCGCCTTTGACAAAGTAATTGGTCTTCGGACCAAACGGGGTTTTGACCTCGCTTCGAGTGACCATGCTTACGATTCCTTTGCAGTAGTGCCAGGCGTCCTGCTTTGAAAATCGCGCATCCTGCTGTGCAACCAATGTTGCTTTGTGGTCTATCGACCCGTTGTCACGGCGTACGTCACTTTTCGCAGTGGGTCAAACAGGAAATCTTGGGAATCACGGCGGGTTATGGCGGCGTGTCGTTGATTGACAATCGTTCGGGTTGGCACGCTGATGTCGCTTCTGCCGCCTGCCGGAAAAGCCCCGGTGGAATCGATCAGCGCCGAGCAGGAAGTTGTCGAAGCCGTCATCGAGGCCAGGCGTGCTCAGAAAGTCGTCTTACATCTTGTTGACGACGCCAATACCAAGAAGTGACAAACCGAGTTGAATCGTTCGTCCGGTCAAATCGCACAAGAGTAAGCGACTCTGCTTCAGTTCATCCGATTCCGCCTTCAGCACCTGACACTTGTCGAAAAACCGGGAGAACTCGCCAGCGGTTGCAAACAAGAACTCCGTCAATTGATTTGGCCGATAGTCTTCGACAACATCCGCGAGAGCTTGATCAAAGCGAAGCAACTGAATCGCCAACGCGCGCTCCGCCGGTTCGCCAACTTGAATCGTCACCGCGGATGATCTCAGGTCCTTGATTGCAATTCCACCCCTCGCAAAAATGCTTTGCACGCGGGCGTAAGAGTACTGCATGTACGTCGCGGTATTCCCTTCCATCGCAACCATTTTTTCTTCGTCAAATCTGTAATCGCTCGTGCGGTTGTGCGACAGGTCGGCGTATTTGATGGCGGCATGACCGACCACATCGGCGACATGTGCTCGCTCATCGTCCCCCAGCTCCGCCCCGTTTGGCTTCGCGTCGTCATTGGCAGCGACGACTTCCAAGGCACGACTCACTGCTTCGTCCAGCAAACCTTCGAGCCCGACAGTGTCGCCCGATCGCGTCCGATACGGCTTGCCATCCTTGCCAAGCACGGTGCCAAACTGGATGTGTTCGTACTCAATGTTCTTGTAGCCCCATAACCGTGCGGCCGCGAACAGTTTTTGGAAATGCTCGCTTTGCCGATGGTCCACCACGTACAGCAAAGCATCTGGCTTCCACTCGTTCATTCGATACTCGATCGTGGCCAGATCCGTCGTGGCATACAAATAGGCTCCGTCCTTTTTCCGGATAATCATCGGCGTTTCGAAGTCGTCAAGGAAAACGCACGTTGCGCCGTCGCTTTCTTTGGACAATCCGAGTTGGTCAAACTTGTCGATCACATTGCCGAGTTGATCGTGATAAAAACTCTCGCCGTGTTCGGCGTCGAATGTGATGTCCAGACGTTCGTACACACGCTGAATCTCATCACGGCAATGAGGCAAGAAATCGTTCCACAACTTGACGTTTTCTTTATCCTCCGCGTGAAGCTTCGCCGTCTCATTCAACACGGCGGTCCCGATGTCGGGGTGTTGGCCGGCTGTTTCAACGAGCGATGGTGACGACTCAAACGTGGCAATTTTGTCGGACAACGATGCCAATTCCTTGCGCGAATCGGCGAGTTTCGTTTTCAAGCCATTGAGTGCTTTGCGCGCCTTCTTATCTTGTGCTTTATCACCGGTTGGTGGCAACGACTCGGCCTCATCCACCTGTGTTTGGAGATTCGCAATCGTTTCTTCGAGTTTTGGCAACGAAGACTTGCCAGTGTGATAGTCGATGATCTGGTTGACGAAGCGATACAAACGCCCAAGTTCGGCAACGGGCGATTGTTCGTATGCCTGCTGATCGGCGAAGTGCTTATAGCCGTAGATGATCATGCCAAACTGTGTGCCCCAATCGCCCAAGTGGTTATCGCTAATCACCTTGTGGCCAAGAAATCGCAACGTCCGCGTAAGTGCGTCGCCAATCACGGTCGACCGAATATGACCGACGTGCATCGGCTTGGCCACGTTGGGCGACGAGTAGTCGATGATGTAGGTTTTCGGCTCCGCAACCTTCCCAACACCAAGCCGTTCGTCCTGCACCATGGCCGACAGTTGTTCAACGACCCACTCGTTCTTCAGACGCAAGTTGATAAACCCAGGTCCGGCGATTTCGGGCTCATCGCATAGGTCCGACACATCGACACGGGCAACAATGTCGGTCGCGATTTCCTGCGGCGGTTTGCCAAGCTCCTTTTTCAACGGCATAGCAAAGTTTGCCTGATAATCACCGTGCCTGGGATCTTGGGCCGGACGGATCATCTCCAAATACTTGGTCGCGTCGTCCACCAATTCGGCCAGTGCCGGTTCAAAGCGGCTCTTTAATTCGGAAAGTATATTCATGATCGTGTTATACCTGACAGAAGTCCCCAGCGCAAGCGAGGTTGGTTAGGGGTTTAACCTTCGCTAGTCGCGCAGGTATACTCGATTTCCGCCATTCAAGACCGAACCTTTGATCAACAACTTGCTCTTGCAAACATCCCGCCCCCAAAGATGAGCAACGAAATATGATAGCATCCTCTCCTCGCACCATGTTCGAGAAGATTTGGGACCAGCACGTCGTGCACGCCGAAGAAGGCAAGCAAACGATTTTGTACATCGACCTGCAATTGGTCCATGAAGTTACCAGCCCTCAGGCTTTCGAAGGACTCCGCATTGCGAACCGCAAGATTCGCCGTCCCGAGTTGACCATCGCCACACCCGATCACAATATTCCCACCACGGATCGATTGCTGCCGATCGCTGACCCCATTTCAAAGCAACAGGTCGACACACTTCGACAAAACTGCCAAGAGTTTGGCGTGAAGCTCTACGATTTGAACGACCCGAAGCAGGGAATCGTCCATGTCATTGGTCCCGAACTTGGTCTGACACAGCCCGGCATGACGATCGTCTGCGGCGATAGTCACACCGCGACTCATGGTGCGTTCGGTGCACTGGCGTGCGGCATCGGCACCAGCGAAGTCGAGCACGTGCTGGCAACACAAACGCTGCTGCAATACAAGCCCCAAACACTGGAATTGCAAATTGACGGCCAGCTTGGACGGGGTGTCACGGCTAAAGACATCATCTTGTACCTCATCGGCCAGATTACGACGGACGGCGGCACGGGGTACGTGATTGAATACACAGGCGATGCCATTCGCGCGCTCTCGATGGAACAGCGCATGACCGTCTGCAACATGTCGATCGAAGCCGGCGCCCGCGCGGGAATGATCGCACCGGACGAAACAACCATCGACTACCTCCGCGGGCGCGAGTTCGCTCCCGATGATTTCGAAGCCGCCGTGCAGCGTTGGAATCAACTGCCGAGCGACGACGGCGCAACGTACGACGTGTCCAAGGTCTTCGCGGCAGCCGACATTGCGCCGCAAATCACCTGGGGAACAAATCCCGGTCAGGTTGCCGCCGTCGATGCGAAAGTTCCAAAGCCGCTGGACTTCGCCGACGAAGTGGATCAAAAGTCGGCCGACAGCGCACTGAAATACATGGGCCTCGACGGCGGCACCGCGCTCGCCGACGTATCGATCGACCGAGTCTTCATCGGGTCGTGCACCAACGCTCGCATCGAAGACTTGCGAGCGGCCGCTGGCGTTACCAAAGGCCACCACGTCTCGGACAAAGTCAATGCAATGGTCGTTCCTGGCAGCGGCCAAGTCAAAAGGCAAGCCGAAGAAGAAGGCCTCGACAAGATTTTCACCGAAGCGGGTTTCGAATGGCGCGAAGCGGGTTGCAGCATGTGCCTGGCCATGAATCCCGACAAGCTCGAACCGGGCGAGCGATGCGCTTCGACAAGCAACCGCAACTTCGAAGGCCGCCAAGGCAAAGGCGGACGAACGCATCTCGTTTCTCCGGCCATGGCCGCCGCCGCCGCCATCCGTGGCCATTTCTTCGACATCCGCAATTGGGATTACACCTAATCATGCAACCATTTACAAAACACACCGGCCTGGTCGCCACGATGGACCGAGCCAATGTCGATACCGACCAGATCATTCCGAAGCAATTCTTGAAACGAATTGAACGAACCGGCTTCGGCCAGTTCTTGTTTTTCGACTGGCGATTCAACGACGATGGTAGCGACAATCCGGAGTTCGAATTGAACGCACCTGAATTGGCTGGAGCTTCGATCCTGGTCGCGCGACGGAACTTTGGTTGTGGATCGAGCCGCGAACACGCTGTATGGGCGCTGGAGAATTTCGGCTTCCGCGTTGTGATTGCACCGACCTTTGCCGACATCTTCTATAACAACTGTTTCAAAAACGGCGTTCTGCCGATCAAGCTCGACGAAGCAAACGTTGATGGCTTGTTCGCTCGCACCGCGGCCACGATAGGTTATCAACTATCTGTTGACTTGGAACAGCAGACCATAACAGACGACGCTGGTTTGTCACTTAGTTTCGACATCCATGAGTTTCGACGGCACTGCCTCTTGAACGGCCTGGACGACATCGCACAGACGCTTCAGCACGAAGACAAAATCACTGCCTACGAAGCAAGCCGGTAACGGCAACGATTATGTGCCTTTAGTTGCGTTCGTCCAGTCGCTCTAGGCGCAGCCAGTTTACGCACGTGTTTGACGATAGCTTGCCGGAGCCGATCGCGAGCGTCAAACGCCCGTCGGCCACGGAGACCTCGACGGTTTGCTCGGCAAATTCTTGTTCGCGCGTGTTGATCTCACCAAAGACGGTCGCCCCTTCGATGTTGGCGGTCTGTTGGCTTTGCTCGTGGCCGGAATCTCCTACGCACAGCGTCACGCGGTATCGGCCATGTTCAACTTCGCACTCCCAGACGTTCTTCTTGCGCGTAAAGATGAAACTGTCGCGCGGGCCATTCAGTGCGTTGCGGCGGCGATGGTTGACGCTTAGGTCACTGTCCCAGCCGAATCCACGATCAGCGTCGAATGGCAAGCCGTGATCACCCGCTCCGTCTCCGCCGTGGAAGTCGAAGAAGCGGATGCCCTGACCGCTGATGGCTTCGTCGGGGACGCCGTCAGTTTCGGCGGTGAGTGCTGGTCGAGTGATTTCGAAGACGATCGGTTGGCTAGGTGTAAACAGAAGCGCGTCGTCACGATCCAGTATCCCATCACCGTCGGCGTCGCGCGGATCTTTACGCGCAAAACCGTGCCGATCCCACTTGCCGGATCCGTAACGAAACTCCCACCATTTTCGGCAGAACTCTCCGCGCGTTCCCAGTTTGTCACCGAACGGGTGCTCGGTAGCATTGCAGAGCAGTAGAACAGACGCAACCCATTCTTTGGTGGCCGGTTTGTCTGGATGAAAATCGACCGCCAGATTGTCCATCGGCAGCACGCCGAGCGCTGCGAGTCGATTGATCGCCACAAACGCCGAGTGATCGGCTGGCAGATCGCGAAATCCCCACAGCAACAGCGGCACGACATCCGAAACCTCGCCGCAAAGGGCATGGCGGATTGCTTCGAGATACTCTCGCGAGTACGGCATGTCCCGTGGATCGGTGTCCTTGCGAAGGCTCACTGCCGCGGTGGCTCCGGCGGCCTGGCCAATGAGAATTCGCTGGTCGTGCAGCCGGATGGCCGCGCTGACAATGCTGCTGAAGCCGACGTTGCCCTGCGCTCCCAGTAATCCATTCATCGATTCCGGAATCAGGCTACGCAACGGAAAGGTACAGCGATCACTAATAAACTTGGTGTGACGGTTTGGCTTGTGGTAGTCGATCCACGGACCATTGGCACCCTCGTCCTTGAGATACGTGCGTCCCGTGCGGTGAAAATCGTAGTGAAACTGCCAGACAAACAGTCCGTCGGGATAAGTGACAGCAGCAAATTTCGGGCGGGCATCGACCTTCGTTTTGCCGTCCCGATTGCGACCGTCCTGCTCACGCATCACGTACATGGCGCGCAGGCGAAGACCTTCGCGGATGTATGGTTTGGGCGGCAGGTTGTCCGGCGTGCCGAATTCCTCGCTGAGGTGGAACTTGCGAAAACTGTTGGCCCGGTCGGTTGCCGCTTCGTGAACGAAATTCTGCATGTGATAGAGCACACCGAGGGCGTGCTGCTTGGCATTGTCGAAGACAATCTGCCGCTGCTCTCGCGTCATTTCGACGATGTTCTTCTTACTCGCGCCAGGTTCCGTTGCTTCGAGAGCGTCCACCACGGGTTGCGGCAGTCGTTCCAGCGGGTAGTCCTGGCCATTCATGTAGTTGAGCAGGATGGACGTCCGCCGATCCCGGCTAGAATACCCGTCCACAATGCGTCGGACCGAATAAACAGTAAGCTGCCGCTTCGAAGCCTCTCCTGCCGGAGGCCAGTGTCCGATGGAACCAATGCCAGGATTCGCGACATCCCAATCCAGATGTTGAAACGCCTTTTGGCTGAAGCCGGTCGCTCGTGGGTAGTTCCGATCGTCAAACCGCTTCGGCTTAGGAATCGGCGTCTCTCCCTCCGACTCGGCAACAATCATCGCCCACGTGATTGGGTTCATTTCGTTGGGCGGAAACGTGCCCTCTTCGGGAGCGCTCGGCTCACCGTAGCGTGACCTCGGATCCGGTCCGCATTCAAACGCCGCGCCGGATACCTGAATCACTTCGCCCCAGTCCGTGGCGTCGACGGTCAGCTTGGCCCGGACGTGCACATCCGCCGGACCGCCGCCCACTGGCGCGAACGACACTTGCCGCAGCCGCAAATCATCCACTTCCGCGGCCACCGGGTATCGGTTCCAAATGACGCGAATCCGACCGGCGTCAATCCAAGGCTGGATCATCTCTCGAAAGATCGCCTCGGCCTCCGCTGGCCGAAACGTCGACGGTCCGTGCCAGGGCTTGCCGGGCATGGGTGAGCCGTACTTTTCGGTGTTGAAAGCTTCGATGCGATCCATCAATTCCTTGAACAGTCCCGATCGATGGAATGACCGCCGCATGGGATGCCAGTCGACTCCCCAGCCGACCTTGTCCATACCTTTATTTTCATCAACACAAGCCAGCGACTGTTCGGTGAACTGACCGCCAAACCACTCGCCATCATGAACGACCGTGATAGACCCGACGCCCAAACGCGCAGCCTGAATCGCGGCCGCCCAACCGGATTCCGTGGCGCCGGCAATTAGAAGGTCTGTTTTGATCACTTCGTCACCGGCCTCGACAACTGTTGGCAAAAGAAAGGCAAGCAACAGGATTCGATTATTCAATCTGTTCATCGTTGTTACTCATGAACGGAATCACTCGCTGGGGAAGATCAAGGGACATTCTACTTTGCGAAAACAATCGTGTCCCCTCACTATTCTCGTTTACATTCCAAGTTTCGTGCAGTCCATAATGTGCCTGCCATCCAGCCTATGGTGGAGGCGGACCCCAGGTCGTCCAGACTGCCGTGGAATTGCTCGACGGCAAGCAAACTACCAAGTGCAGTGACCCGGCACTGGCCAAGGCCTTGAGAGGCGAGGACATGCACATTCAAAGTCCCCTTTCCGGGCTCGGGCACTCCACGACTTCATTGTTCGACAGGTGGACCATCTATGACAGCAATGCCTTGCTCTGATCGGCAAGCTACCCTGTCACTTGAATCTTGCCGCAATGGTATCCAGGTCAACGACCTTGGCAAGGTCGCCAGCCTCGCTGACCAGTCTACAGATCTGTTTAATCGTCTCAAACTTCGGGTCTTCAACGACCATGCACGACGGATGTGCGAGGAAGTCGAAAACGCCACCTGTTTCAATCGCCCACTCGACCGCCTTCCGAACGGCTTTCAAAAAGTAATCTCGTTTCCAAAACTGACGGCGAAACGCGCCGACATCACTGATTGGACTCATGGGAATTTCGATCAGCCCGCTGGGGTAGACAAACGGCTGGGCATCCTGCTGGGCACGGACGATGTCTTCGTACACATCCGCCGTTGGTTCTTGATTGGCGATCCCGTACTTGTGGCTTGGATACTTGGAACTGGCCCACGGAAAGCCGAACTTTAGCATCATCTCTTGCAAATCTCTGCGGTCGGCCAGCCCGTTGGTAAACCCGCCCGGTGTTCGGAATCCGCGCTGCTTGATCTCGGCTCGCTCGCTAAGTGCGATGCTGGTCAGGCGAATGTTCTCTTCGATAATTTGCCGTGCGGTCATTCCTTTGACCAACCAAGGCGCTCGTCGAAACCGAAATTGCGTCTGCGCGGGTTCGGTGGCGTGGACATTCACGTGATCATAAGTATGGTTGCCGACTGGATGCCCCTCGGCGGCGATCTCTTTCAGCCAATCGATGTTCGGCTGTTCCAGCACTCGGCCAACGCAGAAGAAGTGAATCAATCCACCGTGTTCCTTGACAACGCGCGCGGCTTCGACCGCGTATCGCTTGGTGGCTTCGTCCAGGTTGCCCTTTTGATAGTCCCATTCCGTCATGCCACGTTTTGGGTAGTGGCGACTCATTTCCAAGTCGAGCGTGATGGCGATGTGAGCTTGCTTTTTCGGCGCGGCGGCATGCGTCGTCGCGGCAGCGATAGAAGCAGCGGTTGCGGCAAGAAAGCCGCGGCGGGAAACGGACTGGTCTGAGATCATTTCGAGTTCCTCGTCGGTGGCGACAAAAGTAGCTTTCCGTCCATCGTTTGGATCCAAGGGACTTGCGTGATCAAGGTACAGGGAGGGGCAAAGACAAAGCCGCACATTGCGAGAGCGAGTCTTTGGCGGCACATCATACGAAACAAGTGGGGGATGTGTCGCGACTCCTGTTCAGGTGGCGTAAGCTTTCAGCTTGCGGATCTCAGCAATGGCAAGCTGGAAGCTTGTCCCACAGGTGTTAAACAAATTCGGCGACGATTTCTGGACGGGGCGCGGGGATGACGACCTTTTCAACCAGCAAACCTTTCTTCTCGATCACGGCCGCACCAACATCTACTGCTTCCGCCACGGAGGCGACGTCGCCCGTCATGGACACCCAGCCTTTGCCGCCGATCGCCATCGCCAGGTTGAGCGTGATGAGTTGAACGGGCGTCGCCTTGATCGCGGCATCCGCAGCCTCGATGACCGAAGCCACACTGAACGCTTCGATCACGCCGAGCGACTTGAGTTCCGGGAGATGCGTGACGCCACTGATCGCAGGAAAGACCGCCGGGTGCAAGTTGGGAATCTTAAAGCTGTCCACAACCGTGTGGGCCCCGACTTCCAAGCCGGCTTCGACGGCCGAGTTGACCGCGTCGACATCGCCGCCCACGAGCACCATATATTTGCCGGGACAGATCGTGCGGTTGACGACCATGCGGACGTTGGCCGTTTTGAGCATCGTGTCTGCGATTTCAAAACCTTTGGCGATGCTCGACGTTTCGACGATGCCAATTGCGCTGCCGTTATTCATAGGATTTTCGTTTCAGATATCTATGCAGTGATGGTAATAGTCGTTGAAGAGATGGCCGAAACGCGACCGTCGATGCTGGCGTGGACTGGGCAACCGAGTTGGTCGTCGTCGACCGTGCCAATCACATCGCCGCAGCGCACCTTGTTGCCTTCGCCGACCGCCGGATCAGCCGGTTTGCCAATGTGCGAATTGAGCGGAATGGTGACCGAGTTGGGCTGCCAATCGGATTTGACGTAACTTGCCTTGCGGTCGTAAGGCTTCAGGCCCAATCGTGTGTACAGTGTCTTGATCGGAATCTCACGTCCCTTGCGTGCCGGGTGAGGCCCGCGGGAATATCGCTCCAATTCCGCATCGGTCCATCCGTCCTTGTTCTGACGCAGGATCGCCTTGCCATCGACACAAATGTTTCTCGGATCGAGTTGTTCCGGGCAAGCAATAAACGAACACACGTTGCATTCACAACAATACTGGGCCCACAGGCTGCCACGTTGTTTTTCCTCGCCAGTCATCAACAAAGTTCGCATCACTTTGTGCGGCTGAATCGGGTAACCCATGATGTAGCGCGGGCACAGTTCAGTACACATCGAACACTGATCGCACTGGCCGTGCCCAATTCGCGTGTACGTTTCCTTGGACGTGGTCTTGCGGCGAACGAGGTAGTGGTCCGAGGGCAACGGAATGATTCCACCCATCTTCTTTGTGACCGGGTCGTTCAGATTGCTGGCCACTCCGCCCATCATTAGGCCGCCGGTCAGCACGACCGGATCGTCACAAGTGAGGCCGCCGGCCAATTCAATACAATCTGCGATGCTTGTGCCGATGGGAACGACGGTCGTCAACGGCTCGACAACGGCGCCCGTGACGGTGATATACTTTTCGGTGACCGGTTTGTCTTCCACCGCATGGGCGATGTTGATAATCGTTTCGACATTGTCCACGACACAGCCGACCGCCAACGGTATTCCACCGGGCGGGATCATGCGGCCCGAAATCTCGTAGACCAGTATGTATTCGTCGCCCGCTGGATAGACATCTTCGTAGACAAACGTTTTGAATCCTGCGGCGCCCGTTCGGTCCTGAAATCCGGTGATCACATCTTCGTTTTTTCGTTTGACAGCGATCGTCACTTGCCGGGCCGAGGTCAGTTCTTGCATGATCTCCAGGCCGCGAAAAAACGCGTCACCTTCCTGCAGCATCGACTCGCGGTCCTTTTGAAGCAACGGTTCGCACTCGGCACCGTTTGCAATGACGTGCTCAACCTGAGCATCCAACTTTTTGTACGTCGGGAACCCGGCCCCCCCAGCACCGATGACACCAGCCGCTCGGATTTGACTAAGGGTTTTTTCGTTTTTTACGGTCATAATGGAAAGCTGTGGCTTGTTGGGATTTCAAAGGGTGCGCTGCCGGAATATCAAAGCCTAGCGTGTCATTGAGGCTGGTGAGGAAAAAGTCCGCCTGTCAACAACAGATTCTAGTTCGGCGGGAGGCGTTAGGCGAGTGTGTAGGATTGCCCCGTGGTGGAACGAGTCATCCCGCTTGATCGGCTTCCTGTTGAGCGGCCGCCAGTTTCTTCAATCCCTCGCCGGTCGGGACGCAGACAAACAGCACGCCTAGCATCGCGTCGCCCGTGTTGCGGAATTCGTGTTCGATGTTGGGCGGCACGTAGACAACATCTTCTGCTCGGACTTCATGCGTTTGGTCGCCGATGATTGCCGTGCCGCTGCCTTGTGTGACGACGACGATTTCCTCGGCGTCGGGATGGACGTGCAGTTCCCTGACGTGTCGCCCGCCTGGCGGGATCAGCATATGATGCACGAACTGAATCGTTTGCAGACAAGTGCGTTCGGGCGATGCCTCTTGTTCATACAAGCGCACAACCGGCGCGGGGGCGTCGGCTCGATTCTTCCACTGGCCATCTTCACCTCGCACATGGTACTCGATCACACGATGCGGATTGTTGAACAGCAGACTTTGAATGACGTTATAAGATTGAGCTTTCCAGTTGGATGTTGTCATCCCAGCGAGTCTACTCGAAAACAGAATGACGAAACACCCAGTTGAAAATGACGAAATACCTAAATACCCAATGACGAAAGAAGTCCGAATTCCGAATTGTGAAACGATGCAGCGTGACTCTTCGTCATTCGAGTTTCGGATTTCTTTCGTCCTTGGGTACTTCGTCATTCGTCATTTGTCACAGCCCGTCGTAAAGCACGCTGCGCAGAATGTGCTCTTCGGTGATCACACCCAGCAGCCGGTTCGCACGGTTGACGACGGCAATGGCTTGCTTGCGGGATTCGAGCAAAATCGATGCGGCTTCAAACATCGATTGGCCTGGCATCACGGTCGGCGATTGCTGGACGATTTGCGCGACCGTTCGCGGACCGTCGTCGGTGAACTCGTTGTCCAAGATTTGGCGCGTTGTTTCGCGGCACTTGGCACTGTGCACGTCACGGCGCGAAACAACCCCCAAGGGAAAATCGCCCTTCAGGATGCAGAGATAGTCCGACTCGGCGTTGAGAAACATTTGGCAAGCCTCATCCACGGTCGTTTCAACGTCAATCGATTCCGGCGGTGGAACCATGAACTTGGCGACGCTATCACGGCTGAGCGGCACATTGCCGTAAGACAATTCGCGAATAAAATCCGTGGTTGTCAACATGGCGATCAGACGGCCGTCTTCGAGGACAGGCAGCGAACGAATGTGATGGTCGATCAGCAGCCGCAGCGACTTTTTCGGCGAATCGGTGTGCTCCACCGTGACCACATCGCGAGCCATGATGTTGTCGACCAGGCACGGCTCCCAACGAACCGACTCGTTCACAGTTTCATCAATCGCCGCCATCGCAGTCAGCCGCTGCTGGACGGCTTGGACCACATCAATATCCGACACGATCCCCACCAGATTCAGTTCACCGTCCACAACGGGCCACTGATGAAAATGCGTTTGATCGACCAAGTTGACAAGGTCACTCAACGTCGTTGTCGCGGTCACCGAACTGGGGTTGTAGGTAACAATGGCGGAAAGATCTAAATCAAACATTGGTTTGGCCCGCAAAGTCGGCAAGTTTCATACAATGCGGCCTGCACCGGCGCACACCGGTGCGCGGATTGGCCCGACAAGTGTAGCTTAGAAAACCGTGCGCCGATGAAAGCGACGATGGTTTCGTTGGCCAATGCCGCGGGGAAAGGACTGGCTGGAAGCCTATCCCACGACCATGCCCTCTGGGAGTTTGGCGGAAACCGGGTAAACTCACACACAAAGGCAAACATCTTCACCGCTGGCACCAAAGGAATCGGCCCATGTCGGACGAAAACCAAAGCAAACCACACTATCAACGGGTCATTCTCAAGCTGTCTGGCGAGAGTTTCAGCCATGCCAATGAGCGCGGCATCAGCATGACTGAGGTCGCTCGGATCGCGGAGCAGATACAAAGTGCCCAAACCTTGGGATGCGAAATGGCTATCGTCATCGGCGGCGGCAATATCCTTCGCGGCGGGCAATTCAAAGCAGAAAACGCCAGCATCCAGGAGGCGACGGCTCACTATATGGGCATGCTGGCGACGGTCATCAACGGGCTGGCGCTGCAGGACGGTTTAGAAATGATGGGCTGCGAGACGCGGTTGATGTCGGCGATCAAGATGGACGGAGTTTGCGAAGCGTACATCCGCCGGCGTGCACGGCGTCATTTGGAAAAAGGCCGCATCATTATCTTGGCGGCGGGAACGGGCGGTCCGTTTGTCACGACCGACACGGCCGCTGCATTGCGATCGCTCGAACTGGAAGCGGACATTTTGCTCAAAGCAACTCGCGTCGACGGTGTTTACAGCGAAGACCCGGAAAAAAATCCGCACGCCGTTTACTTTAGCAATCTGAACTACAACGAAGTGCTCAAGCAGAATTTGCGTGTCATGGACAGCACGGCGATTGCCCATTGTATGGAACATAAGATGCCCGTGCTGGTGTTCAATTATCAAAAAGAAGGGAACATCGTACGAGCGATCAAGGGCGATAAAGTTGGCACGTTGATCACCAGTGAGACGGTTGAATCCGAGTAGCCAAGACTGTGGCCGATCTTTATGATAATTTCCTGTAGGACGGATTGCCTAATCCGTCCGAAAATCGACAGGACGGATTGGGCAAACCGTCCCACAACTAAACAAGGAAACGAACGATGCCATTTGACGATATCCTTCTCGATTGCGAAGAACGCATGGAAAAGGCCGTCGACGTCTATAAAAAGAACCTTGCCGGTGTCCGGACAGGGCGGGCCAATCCAGGCTTGGTCGATTCGATCAAGGTCGAAGTCTACGGATCACCCACGCCGATCAAACAAGTTGCATCCGTGGGAGCGCCGGAACCAACACAAATTGTCATCCGCCCTTACGATCCCGACACGATCAAAGACATCGAAAAGGCAGTCATCGCCGAAGACCTGGGGCTGAATCCGCAAAATGACGGCAAGCTAATTCGTCTAGCCATCCCACCGCTTTCCGGCGAAAACCGCCGCAAGCTGGTCTCGCGCGTCAAAGAACTGGCCGAAGAAACCAAGGTATCGATTCGCAACATTCGCCGCGACGCCAACAAGACCGCCGACCAGGAACAAAAGGACAAAGTTTTGACCGAAGACGACCGCGACAACGTCAAAGAAGAAGTTCAGGAGTTGACCAAAAAATACGAGGGCAGTGTCGCCGATCTCGCCAAAGCGAAAGAAAAAGAAGTCATGGAAGATTAGGCGGTCGGCAAGAGTGAGCCGAACGTACTAGCGTCGGGCAGAGCATTGGCTTGGATCGACATTTCAAGACCCGTGGCAAACGGAATGATTCCAACAAAGTTAAAATCTATGTCGATCCTTTGCTGCTGTCCGAGGGAATCGCGGGCTTCGGCGGAGTTGGGTGTGATGGTTCGGGCTCGCCAGCTTCAGTCTCTGCTGGGATATCTCCCCCGTCGACTCGCTTTTTGATTTCATCTCGCGCGGCGGTGTAGTCTCGCTTGTCAAACACACTGCCCGACTTGGAGATGGCTTGTTCCAACACGGCGATACTCTTTTGCGTGCCGATCTGCTTGAGGATTCCGGCGAGTCCGCGGCTGGGCCCTGCTTCGAACTTGGCCAGCACGGCTTCTTCCGCGCTCGGTCCCATGGCAATCAATGCCTGGTTCGTCGCACCGTCGATCCCAAATCCTCGTGCACCGATGAACTTCGCAATCGCAGCGATCGCTTCCGGAGTTTTGTAACGGCCGACCGCCTTGATCAAATTTGCCGTAACCCAGGCACGCTGACCCCGCGGAACGTTCTCCAGCATTTCGATCAACAGCGGCAGATGCTCTTCGTTGCTCCATTTGGCGATGCCGTTCATGGCCGACTTTTGTGTGAAATGCGAGGAGGACTTGATGTATGGTTTGAGCAGTTCGACAACTTCATCCTGCATTTCGGGCACGACCGCCCGCTTGATCAGCGGGTCCAAGGACCAGTGGTCCGCCTTGCCATCTTTGGCTTTGAGGCCGTCGAGCAATTTACGACAGGCTTCCGGATCGGGGATCGTGGCAAGCTTACGGGCTTCTTCCGCTTTCTTTTCACGCTCGACTTTGGCTTTCGCTGCCGCCTTGGCCGCCTTGCGACGTTCTTCCGCAATGTCCAACGGGTCGCGCAGCCGATACGAGACCGTCAGCGGAATCCGCAGCGTGGCGTTCTTTGAATGAGTGGTGATGGCACCGGTGTAATTGAAACTGGCCGGCATACCAACTTGCTTGTCGAACACGACCGTTCCAGTTCCCTTGGAAACCAGATAAGGTTTTTCGGTGTCTTCCAGCGTGCGAAACTCATAGGTCTTGGTGATGGTCACCAGGTTGCCCACTTCTTTTTCAACGCGATAACGCACTCGCTCGACCGCGGGATAACTTTCTTTGACTTTGTCTTGTGGTGTCGAGCGGCGGCCGAATGGATCGCCCGGACCAAATCTGCCGCCGAACGGATCGGGGGGAGCAGGAATGCGGCCCGGACCAAACGGACCGAAGCCGAATCGCGAACCACTGGACGGCGACCGCTCGATGATGTTGAGCGACGATTGCATTTCCCAGCCCCACCGGCTTTGGCCCTGGTTGTCGAGATCTTCGATGGCAAACTCGCCAATCAGGCCCAGCACGAATGGCAACTGTTTTTTTCCGGTGTACCCTTCGACTTCGCCATTTTGGGAGATTTTCAACGAGCCGCTTTCCGATTGAGCGGTGTTTTTGCCTTCGCGATAGCTGCTGGTGTACGTGAGCTTGAATTGATTGTGGCGACTTTTGTCGATCACGACTTCGATGAATGCGACGGAGGGTATGACTTGTTCCGCCAACTCCGGTCCCTCGAGCGTCGCGGTCGACGTTGGCGATTTTGGCGTGATTCCATTTTGAATCAGCAGTTTGCGAACCTGGTCCGAGGGCACCGCAAAGCCAACTTTGGAAACTTCGATTCCCATTAACTTTGCACTCGCCACGCCAACAACTTGACCACGATCGTTCACCACAGGTCCGCCGCTATTGCCAGGGTTGATGGCGGCGTCGATTTGAAATCGTTTGCCATCCTCCTCTTCAATCAAGCCGGAGATGGTTCCTTTCGTAATCTTGACGCCTTTGCCGAGAACATCGGAAAATGGAAATCCGACGGCACGGATTTCTTGCGCAAGCTTCACTTGATTCGCATCCGCCAAGGCCAACGGCGCGGGATTGACGTCGCTCAAATGCAACAGCGCGAGGTCTTGTTCCAAATTCGTATCGATCACTTCCGCCGTGTATTGATTTTCGCCAATCGTGACTTTGATCGACGACGCATCTTCGACGACGTGGGCGCAGGTCATCAAATAGCCACCGTCCGCAACGACAAAGCCGGTGCCACTGGCGGTCTGCTCTTGGGTCTGAATGTGTTTTTCCAACTCGCCCACTTTGTACGCGCACGAGCCGGTATATTGCTTTTTTTGGTCCGCAACTTCGGCGGAAATCTCGATCGCGTACACATGCTCATCGCCGGTTTTCCAGCCGTAATCCAAGTCTAACTTCGTTTGATTGACGCGCGGCGTCGGTGGCGGATTGTTCTTCGGCGCCGGTGACGGAGTTTCCTTCTCCTCGGGCACGGACGAGTTGTCCGGATGCGAATTCGATTCGTCGGGCTTCGGCGGCATTGGATTCGTTGTTTCTTCCGCGGATGAATCATCTGACGATGAATCGGCGGAATCATCTACGCCAACGTTGTTTGTGCTATCTTCTGGTTGACTTGCTGGAGCGGCGACCGAGTTCTCTTGCGGCGCCGTCGATTTCTGATCGCTGGCGGAATTGTTTTGACTGGGGATAGGCGCATCCGTCTGAATCTGGGATTCGGAACCACCGCCATCGCTGTCGCCGTCATTTTGAACAACCACTGGATTGGGATCATCGTTGTCGAGAAAGACGTACATCAGCGCCGCGCCGGCGGCCGCAAATCCCAACAAGCCGAACAAGATGCCCAACACGGCCAGGACCACAAACATTCGATTGGATTCTTGCGGCGCGTTAGGTGCGGGTGGAGTCCACGGTTGCGGGTCGCTGGTCGGCGCGACAGGTGCCGAGGCGACTGGTTGAGGGACATTTTGCTGGACTGGAGCCGTCGGTGCAGGGGTATTGCCGGGCGGGCTGAACAAATCTGCATCAGGCAACGGAGTCTCTTGAATCGTTGGCGTCGACTGCACGGGTGCTGGCGGTGTTGCAGGCGGTACGATTGGAGCACTCGCCTCGGCTACCATATTGATCTGCGTTCTGCAACGCGGACATATTATCTGGGCACGCTCGCCTTCAAACTTCAGCGTGACTTGGCATCCAGGACACTGAATCTGTTGCTGACTCATTGGACACACTCCATCGGAGTGAAAAAACCTCCTAAGTAAAACAGCCTTCCAGTGTAGCGTCCGAGCCTTGTTGTCCGCAATCGATTTGAGGCTGCGGAGTCTAAGAATCCGTCTTGGACTGTCTGGAAATCACAACGAACAATATCACGCAAGTACAAGCAACCACCCCGAGGATGACTAGACCACAGCACAACAGTGCGTAGGGGTTCGGCTCGTCACGATGGGAGCGCGTGTTCACGCCGAGAGCGGACACCACAGTGCCAACGATGATGAGTGTAACCAGGCCAATTCCACCGACGATCGCTAGCGAGCGAATAAATCCGATTCTGTAGCGAGGCGTGAAGTTGAGGATGGCGGACAGTGCGAACAGAATAGAGCATGCGACCGCTGCTGCGATGGCCTGTGAAGGCAAGGCTCGCAAGTCGTCGTCGTTGTCAATTTCTGGATACTCAAAGAACGTGACACGAATCAAAGGGATCGCGCCAAGGACGACAAACGGAATCACGAATCCGAGGAATGCCGCGGGAATTGCCCAGCCAACACCGCGAATGATGCTGACTTCAACCTGTCGACTGGGCGACTCGTTCACTCCGTAAGATTGCGGTGGATCGTATGGATTGGGGTTCTTCGTCGACACGACGTTCACTTGGGTTCTTTCAGCCAATGCGTAAAGAACCGTTGCCAGGCAATATCCATACGAGGCCCGACCGCTCGATGGCCGCCGCTTTCTTGCAGATACTCAAGCCGATCCTCAATGCCCAGCAATCGGTAGACTTCGCGAGCGCGGTTGACGTAGGCGATGCTCTGTTGGTCATCCGAATGCGTGGCGGATCGCTTGTCTGTGCTGCAACCGATGACCAACAACGAACGCGGGGCGCACAAAGCCATCAACTCGTGGTGATTGCGTTCGAAGCCGGGACGAGACGGGTCGGCGTCAAGCAAGCTCCAGACGGTTCCGCGCAACTCCGGCACGGGATAGTCGTCGGTTTGAATGTGCTTGAACTTCCGCTTCCAATCGAGATACCAGGGATCTTGGTAATTGGTGTCGCCGTGCATCGCGATGTGCGGATCGATCGCGACCGTGGCTTTGACTTCCGGCGCAAAGGCGGCGACGTACAGCGCGGTTTTGGCGCTCAGCGAAAAACCAATGAACCCAATCTTGGTCGCGTCTACTTCCGGCCGACTCTTTAAGAACTCGACTTCTCGTTGCACATCGTGAACCATCTTGGCTAGCGGCAACCAGTGGCCGAAGCGGTCGTAAACCGCTTCATTCACCTTGTTGCGATAGCTAATGCCGTCACGATAGTTGCGGATGTGTGACCATCCGGTCAGCACCACAAACCCGCGCCGCGCCAACCAAGCACCCCACCACTCTTCTGGCTTTGTGTAGTCTGGCGACGTGGAAGTCCACGCAATGACAGCCGGAAACGGTCCCTTGCCTTGTCCGTGCGGCAACAGCAAAAGATGCGGTTGCAAAAAATCCTTTTCGATGGGGACTTGCAATTCGATCCGCGTGTAACCCTCTTTCGTATCCCGCGAAACTTCGACCGACTTGGTGACGTCCCCGAACCACTTTGCATCTTCTTCGTTCGGAGCGAGCTTGCCCAAGACTTGCGTCCAATGTTGCATGAGTTCGCCGCGTCGCACGGACGTCCATTGTCTGGCACTCGTCACGCGAGAACCATCGTCGGCGATTAACACTGACGGAATTTCGAACTCGTGCTGGTCCTTCATTAGCGAAATCGTCCATGAAGGAGCCGTGTGGTACTTCACCGAGCGAGAAGCGGGCTCAGCCGCGACTGCAAGCGCGCAGGTCGTGAGGACTGTCGCCAGCGCGATGAGCGACTCATATTTTTCAAGGCTGCGCATCAATCGGCTCTCCGAAGTCGGTCGCCTGAACATTTGGCGACGCGGGTTTCGGACTGGTCGGTGGCGTTGTCTGTTTCAACATGCGAAACAGATCGCTGTCCGTCGTCAGTACGATCCGTGTGTCGCGGCCCATCGTCTTTTTGAAAACTTCCAGCCGGCGAAGGAAGGTATAAAACTCGTTCGCCTTGCCGTATGCTTCGGCTGTCAATCGAATCACTTCCGCGTCCGCCTCGCCGCGGATTTCCGCCGACTTTTGTTCCATCTCGCCTTCGATCGTATCCAACTCCTTGCGGGTCAAACCGAGGATGCGGTTCTTTTCTTCTTCCGCTTCGGATTCGAACAGGCTGGCGATTCGCAACCGTTCGGAACGCATCCGCTGATAGACCGTGTCTTTGACCGACTCGACGTAATTGACACGTTTGATGCGCACGACTTGTAACTCCATCCCATACTTACTCGCCTTCAAGTCGGCGGTCACTGCTTTGAGAATGTTGGTTTCGATCTGTTCTCGCCGCCCCGTCGATACCTCGTCGTGAGTGGCTTGAGAACTCTGAGCCAATTCCGTCATTTGCTCACTTTCGTATTTCAATTCGATATTCGAGCTGCGGACGACTTCGATCAGATCGTTTCTCGCTACTTCATTGCGAACCGCCGAGTCGACAAGATCATCGAGAAACTTTTGTCCTTGTTGCTCGGTCAAGACCTTGACAAAGAAGTTTTCCAGGTCCGTGATTCGCCAGCGTGCCCAGACGTCGATAAAAATCCGCTTTTTGTCGCGAGTCTGCATGCTTTCGGCAGCGCCGTCCCAAGGCAACAAGCGTTTGTCGAGCGTGTGAACTTCTTGGAAAAACGGAACACGAAAGTACAAGCCTGCATCGGTGATGAAACGGACCGGCTTGCCGAATTGTGTGACGACGGCTTGCTTGCCTTCTTTGACGACGACCATGCTGGCAACGCCCAGAACGCTGCCCACGATGAGGACCAAGATGATCAAGACGATAATACCTTGTTTGGCGTTCATTTGGCACCTACTTTCCGGCTCGAAGAGTCTTGGTCTAGGTTCAGCAGCGGTAGAATGCCTTGGACGGATTCATCGATAATGGTTTTTTGTTCAACGTTTGCGAGCACCTCTTCCATCGCTTCCAGGTAGAGACGCGACATCGTCACGTCCGGTGCTTTTTCGTATTCGGCCAACTGAGCGAGAAACGCGTTGACCTTGCCTTTGGTCGTCAACAGAATTCGTTCCTGATAGCCTTCCGCTTCGGAGATCGTTTGATCCCTCTTTCCACGAGCGGCGGGAACTTGCCGATTTCGTTCACCTTCCGCCTCGTTCACAACACGTTCCTTGTTTTGACGAGCACGGTTGACTTCCTGGAACGCATCCTTGACGTTGTCGGGCGGCGACGTGGTTTGGAGCTTGACGGTCACGATTTGGACGCCTGCATCGAATTCGTCCAACATCTCTTGAATCTCATCCTTGGCATCGATGGCCATGTCATCGCGACCAAACGTCAGAATAGCATCCACGCTCGTGTCGCCAACCAGTCGTCGCAGTACCGACTCCGAGACGTCACGAATGGTATCGGGCACGGCCGGATTGGGATGATGGTCAACGCCCTGTGGCAGCGCCTCGGCACTCACTCTCTCAACATCCCCAACGTGGAACAGATAGGCAACTGGGTCTTGCACTCGATATTGCACGATCCACTCGACGTGAGCCAGGTTCAAGTCACCGGTGAGCATCTCGGCAACATCCAAATGCTGTGCGCCGGTCGGAACATACTCGGTCACACGTCCTGGCCGTTCTGTATCGAAGCCGAATTCCAGCGTCT
>CAYFJO010000107.1:0-25273 GCA_964343305.1 uncultured Pirellulaceae bacterium
CATCGAGACCAATTCTTTTTAACTCGAAATTAGGTTAACGGCGTTGGGTGCCACCGGTCTGGCAAGGTGAGCGAGCAGCCCACAAAACGAGAAAAGTTGGCTTCCACAGAAGCGACTGCTGACATTGCTTTTACGTCGGCGTGCAACGCAATCGTGTAGTCGCGATTGATGAAGAGCAAACCCTTGTCAAAAGATCGTTCGTGAATTGTGCAGAGACAGATGCCATTGCGAGGATTCATTCGTAGCGATTTGTCGACCGACCAAGGGACGATGTGGGCGGCAACGAGTAAAGATGGAAATGGCAAGGCACAGATCGCGCATCGCGACTGGTAACCCGCAAGGACCACCGATCGGAAGAAATGTTGATTCACGCGAACTTTGGTGACGACGACTTTATCGAGCCCTCGAACATCTTCCCATTCGACCACATCAGTTGATCGAAGCTCTTGACGCATTGCGCTTGAATACGCCTGTTCGGCCTCGAACGCAATTGATTCAGGATCTCGCTCAAACTCCTCCCACATCTCTTCGTCCAGTCGCGATGTCTTACTGAGGCCACTTATGCCGCGCGATTGGAGAGTAGAATCCAATGCGGCGAGATTGCAGCACTTCATCGCTACCGCTCCAGGTGTTCGTCCCAGCGCGGTTGCGACCTCGATTATCTCAGGATTACGAGCGTGAAGTCGTCCGAACGGCGTGCGGCAATACAGGTTGAACGCAACGAGCGTCTCGTCGCGAGTCCAGTTGCGTCGTGGCATCGTAGTTTCCAAATAATTGCTGGGACACTCAGCGACATCAAGCTGCCAAGTATCCCGATGCCGCAACCATCGGATCAGTATAGCCGACACAATTCGGTCGCACGATCGCGAAGCGATCGAGGGTCGTGATCGTCCTTAACGGTCGATCAAGCGTTTGAAAACCACCAGCTCCGTCGGAACCATAATAGACCATGATGAACTCTTGGTCGTCACCAACAGCTTCAATCGCGCGCTCCGCCCGTTCAATCGTCTTGGCGGCCCGCTTTCCGTTATCCAGTGGCGAAAACTTAAACGACCATTGGCCTTGCTTGGCCCGGCTTAGTACCGTTTCGACAGTCGCATCTTTCTTTCGATAGCAACGGGGCATTCGCGGAGTGGCTTTGCGATCGCAGATGACAAACATTCTGCGGCGAGTCTGTGGTACGCCGAACTTCTCGGCTTCTAGCGTGGGGTGAATTGTGTTGTAGCCCAACGCATGAAGTTGCTGAAGCCAGTCGGGAAATGACGGCCACGACCGCATCTGAATTACATTTTCAACGACAATCCAACGAGGCTCAAACACTTTCGCGAAGCGGATCACTTGAAATGCGAGCTGCTTGCTTTCTTCGCAGCGCGGCTTGTTTCCCTTGGCGACACTGTGGTGTGTGCATTCCGGAGACGCGAGCAAGAGGTCAACTCGTCCAACGTCGCCCGCCACGACGCGAGGATCGAGCTGATTCAAATCGCCATTGTAGACTTTCGCCCCCGGAAGATTGCGAGCATACGCATCGGTCGCGATTGGCCACAAATCAACTCCGCCTACCAGCTTCGCACCAACCTGTTTCGCGCCAAGTGAGCTGCCGCCCCCGCCGCAAAACAAATCAAACGCTCTTACTTGCCGTCGTGCCATGACGCTCCTTCGTAAATGGCGTGTCACTTGTAAGACGTCAATGATAATCGGCCAAGACTTCTTTGCCAGGCCCACGCGGTAGAATCTGGCCAATGGCCGGGGACCGCGGCGAAGCGTCGAAATCAGGCGACTCCACCACGAAGAAACATCAAGACGTCTGAAGAATTTCGTGCAAGCGAAAATGAAATTTACCTAGCTTGCCGCCATAATTTCCCGCCGTAATTGCCACGATCCCATCGCCTGCGGCGGCGCGAATTCCTATGGTCATGGCACTCGCGACGCTTGTTTCGTCCACGCCGTCCACCACGATTTCATACGCGCAATTGGCATCGTCGTGTAACTTTGACTCGACACGGCCGCGCAGCGTTGGGCAATAGGCATCGGCCGTTGATGCTTTTAAGGCTTTGTATTTCGAACCAACCTTGCTGCCGCTGCGAACCACGCCGCTGGGAAATGGTGCAATGACGCCCGGCAAGCCGGCAATCGCATCGGCGGCCCGTCGCGCGGCATCGACTGCGGCGTCTTGCGAATCTCCCTGCAGGATGATGTTCCCGCCCGCCACGCCCTTGCCGATCCCGATTTCGTCGTCGACAAGAAATTCTCCGTCCATCACCGGGATTCGCCAATACCGGCGATTGCCAATCTTCTTGCTCTTTTGAAATCCGTCGCCGAAAAACCGGATATGTTTGCCCAGTGGGATTTTTTCGTCCGCGGATTCGAGGCCGTCAAAAACAGCAGTCGTCGGACAAGTCATAATGCATTGCCCCGTGCGGTTTGCGATGGCCGACGTCAATGCCTCGCTTGAAAAACCGAAAAACAAAAGCGCTGCGCCGATTCTCCCATCAGGTGTTTCGTCGGCACTTAACGAGCGTTCCAGCCCTGATTCCGTGTCGCAGGCGATGACCGAGGCACTGTATCCCGTTGCTTCGTTCACGGCGGCACCCAGCCAGTGTTCGTCGCGCGCGGTCACAATCAGCCGAGCGTAACGCATGCCGAACGCTTCGGCGAAGGTATCTTCAATCCAAGTCGAACCAATTTCCACACCAACACTCCCAGAGACTTCCGAAGTTTAAGAAAACTTCGGAAGTCTGGCCTCGCAACGAAAATCACATCATGACGCCGCCAGAGCAGATTGTAAATGTCGGGTGCGAGGATTGATTGTAATTACACGTCCGTCAAGTCTAAACTGTTTGTTGATTGATCACGCCCCAACGTCCATCCTCACATGCCAACGCCGATTCAAATAGCAGTCAGACGCATCGCCGTGTTGTGCTTCGCCCTCGCGACGGCAAGCACCGCCGTGCTTGCTCAATCCGTGCCGTATGCGATTCAGCAGGTCATCAAGCGGCTGGCGGACGAGAATCCCAAGACGCGTTCGGCGGCGGCAATTCGAGCGGGGCAATTGCGCGATCCGTTGTTGTTGGATGCGCTGGCTCGAGCGTTGGACGACAAGGATTCGCTGGTGCGATCGCATGCCGCGGCAGCGATTCGTGGAACTTCCGACGAACGGGCCACAACGATCTTGGCCGGCGCGCTCGAACACCACGATCCGGCGGTTCGCGTCCATGCCGGTTACCGGTTCGCCGAGAAGCCTAACGTTGCGATGGTCGCACGACTGGGCGCGCGACTACAAGATCCGCACAGTGAAGTTCGATTGCAAGCCGCCACGGCGATTCGCGTTGCGGGCAGTCCAGCCGGCGACGATTTGCTGATCGCGGCATTGACCCACACCGATCCGGCGGTGCGAAACCAGGCCGTGACGCGCTTCATCAGTGCCCCGAATCCGAAGGCGTTTGACAAGTTGAATGCCGCTCTGAACGACACCGACAACAGCGTTCGTCAGAACGCTGCCCAAGCGCTTTGCGTGTCGCCTGAAGAGCGCGCCGATGATGTGATGATCGCGGCGTTGCGACACCCCGATCCCAACGTTCGAATGCAAGCCGCTTTGCGTTTTACCCAGCGGCCCAACAAGAAAGCGATCGATGCGTTGATCGCCGCGGTGGGTGATTATCATTCCACGGTGCAGTCCTACGCCCGGCAAGCGCTTGGCAAGATTGACGATGGCCGGGCCAAGAGCGCGGCCAAACGCGGCAAGCCCAGCGATGCGACGAATCTTGTCCAGTGGCATCGCAGTCACGTGTCGCAAGTCCCCGGACGATTTCGCGGTCAGGTCAACGAAATGAAGTTGCTCGACTCGAACCGTCGCCGCCGGGCCGCTCAAGCTGTGATCAAGAAGAAAGACGACAATTCGACGAAGGCGGCGCTCGCGTTAATGGACCACCCTGATCCGACCGTTCGGACGTATTTCGTCAATTGGTTCTACAGCAGACCAGAACCGCTGGCCGTGGCAAAGCTCCAGACCGCGTTGAACGACATCGACACAAACATCCGGCGGGTAGCGGCACGGGCGCTGATTCGCAGCGCGGAAGATGGCTCGCGTGCCGTCGCGCTGGCGATGCTCGATCATCACGACGCTGGGGTCAAGTACGAAGCCGCCAATTATTTGACAGGCAAACCCGATCCACAATCGTTGCCCAAGTTAGTCGCCACACTGAACGACATGAATGATCAGGTCCGCCAATTGGCTGCGCGAGCACTGGCGAAGATTCCCGGCGATGAAGCTCGGCAACAATCGTTGGCGGCACTCGCACATAGCGATCCCGTTGTGCGATTCGAAGCGACGAATCGATTCAGGTCGATGCCGGATCCGGTGGCCATCCGACCACTGAAAACGTTGCTCAACGATCCGCAAACCACTGTTCGGCAAAACGCCATTGCCGCGCTGCGGGCCATACCTGGCGAGGAAGCCGGCACGGCAATTATCGACTTTCTGTTGCATGACGATCCCGATGTCCGTCGACAAGCGATCGATCGGTTTTACGACCACCCAGATCCACGGGCCGCTACCAAGATGATCACGGCGTTGGATGATTGGAATCTGGATGTTCAACGCAGTGCCGCTCGTGCGCTGAGCCGATCGGGTAATGTCGCGGCCGTCGACCCGCTTTATTCGTTGACCAAACACACCGATACGCAGCTTCGCCGCTATGCAGTCGCTGCACTCAAGGCGATACATGCTCTGGCCATTTCTGACAGGACGCCCGAGACGCAGTTGCCCCTCGGTTTCGATCACGCCGTTCAGTGGCTCAAATCGTCGCAGCCATCGTTGACGCAGTCGCCACGAGCGTACGTCGAGTTCTATGGCGGGGATCGCTTGATCGGCGAAGTGCTGTTTGCCAATCCCGGCGGCTACATTGCTGGAAAGACCATCGAAACCAACCTGGACGTCAAATTGCGGAACACCTACATGCGGTCGCTGGGCAGCCGCAGCCGAACTCCACCTCGCGACGCCGCGACCATCGGCGACGTGCGCATCAACACGCGTTGGCTGCGAAAAGTTGTTTGGCAATCGCGCGACGAACCGCTCAAACCACGCACGGTCTTCCTGCGCGACGGCCGCAGCCTTCGATATCTGTCGATTCGTTGGCATCATCAAGCTGTCAAGCTGTTGACCGACGCCGGAGTCCGCGACATCCCTTTAGCGGAAATTGCCGAAGTCCACTTGCCGCCCCGCACGCCTTGGCCGTGTTATTATGAACAGCTCACCTACCTCGGCTTCGAATCAAATTCACAGATCTTGCGACTCGGCGATTTAGGTGGGGCAACGCTGAGTTGTTCGACGAGTCGCTTTCGGCCGTTTCACGAAGTTGCTTCGGCGGACGCCAGCGGCTGGTATCACGCGCTGCAACCCGCCTGGTCGCTCGATACATTGCTGGTCAACGACCACGCTGCTTGGATTCGCAGCGCGCGACCGCCAGAACAAGTCCCCTTGATGTTGCTGCCAAAAGTGTCGTCCGCCAAAGGTGCCACCTCGCGGAATGATCGGAATGTCAAAGGCGGGTTGTTGTGCTGCGGTCCGCAGACCTATCGATGGGGATACGGTGTTCATGCCGACATGGCATTGGCGTTTGAGTTGCCCAGTTTTGCGACGGCGATTGAAACTCGCATTGGTCTAGATCGATTGGCGGGAAGCGGCGGGTGCGCGCGTGGCATTGTTCGCGTCAACTCCGTGGGTCAGACCCAACAGCTTTACAAAAGCGAGTTGTTGATCGGATCGGATCAAGTTTATGAAACCGGCACGTTGAACTTGCCGGCGCCGCGAGAGAATTGGACCTTGGAGTTGATTGCTGATGCCGCGCATCGCGATCGACCCGAGGGGACGGACCCGCTGAACATTCGCGACACCCTCGATTGGCTGGAACCCATTGTTGCGCTAGACCAGAAAAAGCTCAAGTTCGCGGTTTCGCGAAAAGTTCCCGGCCATGTGCCGGCTTGGACAGGATGGACGGTTCTCCCCGGACAGTCGCAATTTTCGGTGAAAAACGAATGGCGGCGAGCGGGATTTGATGCCAATTCATTTTGTCGAGCCATCGCGAGCCACAATGGGCCGCTGACGCTGAAACGAAGAATCACGGTTCCGTCGCGAGCAACTCGGTTGATTGCATCCGTTTGTCGCCTGGATGAAAGCGCGGACGCTTGCCGATTGGAACTCCGCCTCGATGGCAGGTCGATGGGCGTTTTCGATGTGCCCAACGTGACGGAGTCCACCGACGCCGCGCCGATCATTTTTCCACTCACGGAATATCGCGCCCAATCGGTCGACGCGGAGCTTGTCCACCAGGATCAAACCGACAATGTGCAGTTGCACTGGCGGGCGATTCACATCGAATCAGAACCGGCTCCCAAGTAGCTTGACTCTCCGAGTCGAGAGCTACGACCTATTCCACCGTCACGCTTTTGGCCAGGTTGCGAGGCTTGTCGACGTCGCAACCGCGCAGGACGGCGATGCGATAGGAGAGAAGCTGCAGCGGAATGATGGTCACAAACGGCTGAAGAAAACTCTCGACTGCCGGGACGCGGATCACGTCGTCGGCGATCTTGTCCACTCGCGTGTCATCTTCGCCCACGATGGCAATCACGGGACCGCCGCGGGCTTTGATCTCTTCCAGGTTGGACATCACCTTGTCATAAACAAATCCCTGCGGAACGATGACAACGCTCGGTGTGTTCTCGTCGACCAACGCGATCGGTCCGTGTTTCATTTCGGCCGCCGGATAACCTTCGGCGTGGATATAGCTGATTTCTTTGAGCTTCAGCGCGCCTTCCAGCGCGGTGGGAAAATTGCACTGTCGGCCCAAGTAGAGGAAATTGTCGGCGGCGGCATATTTTTCCGCGATGCGTTGGACTTCGGCATCGCTCTCTAACGCTTGTTCGACGTGGTTCGGCAGTTCGCGCAAACATTCGATGATGTGGCGACCCACGTCGTAACTCAAATGCCGTATTCGGCCAAAATAGAGGGCGAGCATCGTCAGTGCCAAGCATTGTGATGTGTAAGCTTTCGTCGAGGCCACGCCAATTTCTGGACCGGCGTGCAAATAAATGCCGCCGTCCGCTTCCTGGGCAATCGTGCTGCCCACGACGTTGCAAATCGCCAGTGTCGGATGGCCTTTACGCTTCATTTCCCGCAGCGCAGCCAGTGTGTCGGCCGTCTCGCCACTTTGCGTGATTGCAAACAGCAGCGTGCCTTGTTCGACGGGTGGATTCCTATACCGCAGCTCGCTTGCATACTCCACTTCGACCGGAATTCGAGCAAACTCTTCGATCAAATGTTCGCCAACCAACGCCGAATGCCAGCTTGTCCCGCAAGACGTCAACAAGATTCGATTTACGTTGCGAAGTTCCTGTGCGGTCAAGTTCAACCCGCCGAACACAGCAGTGGCATCTTCATCATTAAGCCGGCCCCGCATCGTGTTTCGCAGCGATTCGGGTTGCTCGTAGATTTCCTTGAGCATGTAGTGGGCATAGCCGCCGAGGTCCACGTCACCTGACTCGATGTTGAGCGTTTCGACCTGGTGTTGAATCTGGCCTTGCTCGCGATGCGTGACTTGCAACGAATCGGCCGTCACCACGGCAACTTGATGATCCGCGAGATACACGATCTTGTCCGTGCGACCGACCAGCGGCGATGCGTCACTGGCAATAAAGTGTTCGCCATCGCCAACGCCGACGACCAGTGGGCTGCCTAGTCGCGCGCAGATCAACACATCCGGATAATCGCGAAACAACACGACCAGCCCATAGGTTCCGCGAAGTTGCCCAGCAGTGGCTTTGACCGAATCGATCAATACCCGATGCGGATCACCGTTCGACTGGTCGCTGAATTGGTGCAGGTAACTGACGATGAGGTGTGCGATCACCTCGCTATCGGTCAACGTTTGGAATTCAAAGCCTTGCGCGATCAACCGGTCTTTGAGCTGCTGATAGTTCTCGATCACCCCGTTGTGAACAATCGCTAGTTCTGACGCGCCGCCGATGTGAGGATGCGCGTTGACTTCATTCGGTGCGCCATGCGTCGCCCAACGCGTGTGTCCAATGCCGATGTTCGCACGGCAGCGTGCCTGGTCGACCCGCTCGGACAACGCTTCGACTCGCCCGACGGTCTTGACGACGTTCAAGCAGTCTTCGCCGTTCCTGACCGCGATGCCCGCACTGTCATATCCGCGATACTCCAGCCGGCGCAAACCCTCCAAAAGAAAGCTCGACGCCGTCCGATTGCCCACATAGCCAACGATTCCACACATGGAACGATCCCCTGTGAATTTGCCGTGGCGCGATTCGAACAGCCAATCGCCACCGACCGCGCACGGCCACTAATCAACCCTATCACCCAAAAATGGGGGAGAAGCGTATCAAATGCCTGGCGTCGAGTGAATGCCAGCTTTTTTGAACCGGAGCTCTTTGTTGGTCCAAGAATGGCGAATTTGACGAATTTGAGGCACACTGAGTCCTATCGGCCGGGATCAGAACTCCACTGGGGCATTCGGGGCATCTTCGCCATCGATTGATCGAAATGGAGGTGCCGCAAGACGACCGAGATGACTTGATCCAGCAGGTGTTTGCGGCACTATAAATCAAGCGTCTCGACAGCATTCAGTTCTTCAAAAGGATCTTGACGCCATTTGTCAGCCCGCGTGAAAGTTGCTAAGATGCAAACCCAGAGTTGACCACTCTGGCACTTCCCAAAACACCCGCCAGAATTGCTCTCATCTCGCTAAGTTGCTGAAACTAAAGGTTTTACGGCAATGCGAATTCGGTCGCACCGATCTGAATTTGCGTGCTTGTTCGCTGAAAAAGCAAAGGAAGGCTTTGATCCATGACGAAACACATTTTTGTTACCGGCGGTGTTGTTAGTTCGCTTGGCAAAGGGCTGACCAGCGCGTCGATCGGCATGTTGCTCGAACGACGCGGATTGCGGGTCCGCATGCAAAAACTGGACCCGTATATTAATGTCGATCCAGGCACGATGAGCCCCTATCAGCACGGGGAAGTTTACGTGTTGGACGACGGCAGCGAGACGGACCTCGATCTGGGCCACTACGAGCGATTCACGAACAGCCCTCTGACGCGCGATGCCAATTACACGACTGGGCAGATCTACCTGTCGGTCATCGAAAAGGAACGCCGCGGCGAGTTTTTGGGCAAAACCGTTCAGGTTATTCCGCACATTACGAATGAAATCAAAAGTGTCATCGGCAAACTGGCCGACGACGACGTCGATGTGGTGATCACGGAAATCGGCGGCACGGTGGGCGACATTGAAAGTCAGCCGTTTCTCGAAGCGATCCGGCAATTCTCACTGGATGTGGGCAAGGAAAACTGCCTGTACATTCACTTGACGCTAGTTCCGTACTTGAAAGCGGCCGACGAACTGAAAACCAAACCGACGCAACATTCCGTCGGTCAACTTCGCCAGATCGGTATTCAACCTGACATTTTGATTTGCCGCACGGAGCGAACGATCAGCCGCGATGATCGCGAAAAGATGGCACTGTTCTGCAACGTGCCCATCGACGCTGTGATTGAAGAGAAAGACAAAGACTTTTCGATTTACGAAGTGCCGCTTAGCTTGGTGGACAATGGTTTGGACGAATTGATCGTGCGACAACTTGGTCTCGATGCCGACACGCTTGACCTCGACGATTGGCGAGACCTGCTGCATTGGTTGCGAAATCCAGAGCATGAAATCAGTATCGCCGTCGTCGGAAAATATGCCGAACACATGGATGCCTATAAATCGATCTACGAGGCACTCGATCATGCCGGCATGCATCACAAGGCACAAATTCGCATCGGACGCATTCACAGCGAAGCGATCGAGCGCGAAGGCCCCGAACGATTGCTGAGCGGCTACGATGGCATTTTGATTCCCGGTGGTTTCGGCGAGCGAGGGATTGAAGGCAAGGTCGAGGCGATTCGTTTCGCACGGGAACGCGACGTCCCGTTTTTTGGGATTTGCCTGGGGATGCAATGCGCCGCGATCGAATTCGCCCGTAACGTCGTCAAGCTCGACAACGCACACTCCAGTGAATTTGATAAAGACACTCCGCATCCGGTGATCTGCTTGCTGGACGAACAAAAAAACATCACCGACAAGGGCGGAACGATGCGACTGGGCAGCCAGCCCGCACACTTGGACCCGAACAGCCGGTCCATGCAAAGCTATCAATCCGAGACTATTGACGAGCGGCATCGTCATCGATACGAATTCAATAACGCGTACCGAAGTCAATTCGCGGCTCATGGGATGTCGTTTGCCGGCACCAGTCCCGATGGTTCGTTGGTTGAGATTATCGAATTGCTCGAACACCCGTGGTTTGTGGCAGTTCAGTTTCATCCAGAATTCAAATCCAAGCCGACCAGCGCCCAGCCGCTGTTCGCAGGGTTTATTCACGCTGCTGTCGAGCGACATAACAAACGCCGAGATACTTTGGCTTCGTCGGTCTAGAATTGCGGACGAACGTCTGCTGGGCTATCTCAATGAGGTAAACCGATGTCTGACACATCCGACGGAAAACCCAAAATCATTATTGACGAAGACTGGAAGAGCCAAGCGCAGTCCGAAAAGGAGGAACTGGAAAAGCAACAGCAAGAAAAGGCCAAAGAAAGCGATGAAGCCAAGCCGGGCTCTATGCCGCCCGTCACGTTTGAAACGCTCGTCTCAACGATTGCCACACAAGCGATGATGGGACTGGGCCGTGTGCCCGATCCTGTCAGCGGCAACTACATCCCGCGATTGGACCTGGCCAAGTTTCATATCGACACGCTGGGAGTGCTCGAAGAGAAGACCAAGGGCAACCTGAGCAAGGAAGAGGAAGAGATGTTGTCCGGGCTATCGCATCAGCTTCGCATGGACTTTGTCAACGGTGGATACAAACCGCCTCCCGCTCCTGCTGAACAAGAGAAGTCTGATTAGGACGGAATGCTATTCGGTCCGGACGGATTGGAAGTCCGTCCTACGTAAGAATCTTAAAAAAGAATAACGGCGTGCCAGGCGAGACAGGAAAAGGGGCATCCGTGCCAACGAATCCCTTTCCGTGGTGACTTGCTTCCCGACATAGTGACCCAGGCTGAGGAACGTTCATACCTTCTCCCCACCAGGCAACGCCGTATTCCTTTTTAAGATTGACCCAACTGGGGTGAAACAGGGATTGGAAAAGGGGTCAGGAGTCAATTGCCGGAACGGCCCGCTGGGTGCTTCGCACAATTGACTCCTGACCCCTTTTCCAATCCTGACCACTTTCTCAACCGCTATTGGCCCAGCAGATTGCTGACGATCTGTGGAAACTGTGGGATGTTCTCTTGGAGATAGTCGAGCCACGCATCGGGTCGCCATACCTCGACGCATACTGCCGCTCCAACAATTAGCACTTCCCCACCGGCGTCCACTCCCAGAAACTCTCGAAATCCTTCCGGCATGAGCAAGCGACCGCGTCCAGCAAGCTGCACTTCTTTGTGCCGGGTCGACAGCAGACGACCCAAAGATTGAACTTCGCCCATGCGCCCCTGAAACCGGCCGGTCTGCATGATTGCTTCGATCGCACTGACGTCGGTTGTTAGCTTGTCCTGCCAGTCCTTGGAATTCCAGACGCTGATCGCACCCGGCCGTTCCTTGGCAATCACGCATTCCTTTTGCTGTCCCAACAGCGGTTCGACCAATTCGCTTGGCAACGAAAGACGGAATCGGTCGTCGATCGTCCGGCGAAATTCGCCCAGAATGAACGTATTCTCTGGCATCGATTCGGCTTGAGACAAAGTAAACGTAGTCGCGGGACATGGAAGTTGGGCGAGTCCGTGCTGGTCTGTTTAGTACCGCAGTAAGTGTTTACGAGTGATTCACAAATCATGCGTACAAATGATTGGGCAGAAATCACACGATCCATGCAGTTTATCGTCCCGATTTGGGTTTTCAACCCACAAATAGAAAAAAACACAAAATCGTTGGACTAACACCAATTGATCTCTGCGGACGCCAAGCGTGATGGAGGTGTTGTTGCGCCAAGAATTAGCGATGCGGTTGCAAAAATGTGGGACGGATTGGCAATCCGTCCCACAGCCGAGTTTTTGCAGCGCTGGGGTTAGGTATCACAAAATGGACTGTCCGTTCAGGAGTCCTGATCTTCGGTCAAACGTTTGCCATCCACGCGGGAATCCAAATGGTCACTCGAAACTACTCTCCGCTGGGCTTCAGTCGCTCTTGAACGCGCAAGAGGTTCTGCTTGGCTGCTTCAAAATTGGGGGCCTTTTGAACGGCCAATTGAAACTGAGCGACGGCCTCTTTCAATTTGTTCTGACTTTCCAGCGCCAATCCCATGCCGTTGAAAATGCTTGCGTTGTCCGGCACGAGCGTCAGTGACTCTTCGTAAAGCGCGAGGGCATTCTCCGCCTGGCCCTGGTCCACCAGCAATCCGCCCAATCGCACGATTGCCTCCACATGATCTGCTTTGATCGCGATGACAGCACGCAACTGTTCTTCCGCCTCGACGAACTTTTGCAGATCCAACAGCCGTTGGGCAAAGTTGTACGCGACTAGATGATCGTCCGGATCCAATTCGCGAGCTTTGTAAAAGTGGACGATGGCCTCGTCGTGTTCGCTCAAATGGATAAGCACTTGTGCTAAATTGTGGTGCGTGGTGTAGTCGGATTTTCGCTTCAGCGACTCACGATAACTCTCGGCGGCCTCCTGCCAACGCTGTTGTTTTTGACGAAGCGTTCCAAGATAGTAGTAGGCTCCCGGAGCAGTCTCTTCGTCGCCGGCAAGCTGCTGGTAAATCACCGCGGCATCTTCCAGGAATTCGTGCTCGCGGTACGCCTTGGCAACTTCGACCAGGTTCACGTCGACATGCGGTGCATACCACTTGCCCTTTGCCGGCGAAGCGAGGTGCATGAGTTCGGCGGGACCAGCGTCTAAGTTTCCGACGTCCTTCAGCAACTGATCGATATCAATCCGGCCAATGTAAAACGCGGCTAGCCGGCCTTCGCGATCAATCAACACACTCCACGGCACGGCCACCTGTTCGTGAAACGGATAGACCGCATCGTGCAAGAATTGCAGCCGGGCAATCAACTCTGCTGAAGCCAGACCGGTTCGAAACTTCACCTTTTGCTTGTCCAGCATTTCGCGGATTTCGTCGGGTCCAATCCCGTTGTCCGGGTCGAGCGGATCGACCGCCAGGAGCACGTTCGATAATCCCGCAGCGCGAAGTTCTTTGGTACGTTTCGCCAGTGCTGGGATCTCTTCCGCGCACACGGGGCACCAGCTAGAAAAAATCGTCAACAGCGTTGGACCACCGGATTCGGTGACGACTTTGCGCGACAGACCGTTGAGATCTTCATATTCAAACTGCGGCGCGGGAATGCGCGCGGCGAAGAAAGTTCGTTTTCGCGAGACTTCTTTTGGCATGGTCGGAGGCGACGGCTTGAGGGCGAGCTTGCGTTTCGGCGGCGTCCACGAACTTGCCTCGCCCGATCCTTGAACCAACCGATACCAATGATCGACCGTGATGCCCTCAAACGTCTCCGTCTCACCAGCGGGCCAGCGGACGATGACTTTCTCGATCGAATCGATATCGCCCAAACCAAACGTCAGCCATTTGCTTGATTGGCTGATGTAGCCCTTGCCACCGCAGAGCGATTTCACAAAGCGTCGGGTATCGTCGGGCGTCACGACTTCCACTCGAGCGCCGATCGCATCGCGGTTGGTTGTCTTGCCATTGCCTTGCAGCCGCAGCGAGACAAAGTGATTTCCCGACGGCAGCTCGTTTCGCATGAACCGCAACTTGGGTCCCGTACGATTGCTCATCCACATATCGACGTCGCCATCGTGGTCCCAGTCGACGCAGGCCAACGCCCGACTGTCGTCGATGTAGTCCAGTCCCGCCACATACGACACATCGGCAAATCGCTCGCCGCCCGTGTTCAGAAAACAACAATTCTTCTCGTTACCGCTCCAGCCGCGTCCAAAACGGAGCATGTAATACAGGTCACTCAGTTCTTGAGAATATCGATCGGTATCCTCACCTTCGATCACTTCCGTCGGTGCGTGTGACACGACACGCCGCCAAAAGAAACTTCACAAATCGCCCGTATCTTCTGGATGGGTCACGAAACCGTTGGCCACAACCAGGTCCGGCCAACCGTCGTTGTTGATGTCCGTAAAAAGTGACGACCATGCCCACCGCCCCACGCTGGCCTCGACATCGTTGCTGACATCGTCGAACTTGCCGCCGCCGATGTTTTTCAACAGCGAGTTGCCGCGCGCCAGCTTCAAGAAACGTGACCGCATTTGATCGGTGATGCCGGCTTTGAAATTCGATTGCGGAACAATACGATTGCCCGCGCTGGAGAACATGTTGCCGACGTACAAGTCGATCTTGCCGTCAAGGTTGTAATCGCCCCAGCAAACCGACATGCCGAAATTGCCGTCTTCCGCGCCGCTTTCTTCGGTCACGTCGGTGAATTTACCACCGTCGTTGCGATACAAATTGTTGCGGCCCCAATCGTTTGCCACGTAAACATCGTCGTCGCCGTCGTCATCGTAATCCGCCCACGAAGCGGCGAAACTGTATCGGCGGTTGTTCACGTCCAACCCGACTTCCTCGGTGACCTCAACAAATTCCCAGTCGTCGCCGCTCGCCGGGATGTCGTTTCGGAAGAAGGCATTGCGGCCTCCGTTGTTTGCATCGTGAATTGGCATCGGCGACGGCGTGCGCACGATGTCGTCGGTATTTTTGCTATAAGCCAACACGTAAATGTCAAGGTCGCCGTCGTGGTCATAGTCGGCGACCGTGGGACTGACGTACTCGATATCTTTGATCGTGTGCTCAATCTTGAAATGCCCGCGGCCGTCGTTGGACATGATCAGCGTTGCCGGTTCATTACGCGTGCAGAGGACAAGATCTTGGTCGCCGTCGTTGTCCAGATCGGCAAACAGGGCGCTCATCGTCAAATCGAGGAAATCAACGCCTGCTGTCTTGGCAGTGTCCTTGACGGTGCCGTCGGAGTTTTGGATCAACAAACTGTTCGGCAAACCGCCAGCTTGGCACAAATACAAATCGTCCAGCCCATCGCCATTCACATCGGCCACGGCAATGCCTTGGTGGCCGAACATGTCGACTCGCAGCCGGCCGTCCAACCGCGTTTGCCAGTAAATCACGCCACGAAGAATGTTCTCGTAACCCGGCACGTTTTTCAAAGCGGACTCGGTACACTCGCGGAACAACGTTTTGTTGGCGCGGGATAACTGGATTTCCTGGATACTCTCGACTCCCAAGGACACGAGTTTCGGTGGGCCGTCTTTCGTCGCGGCCTTCTTTTTGGACGGATCCCGAATCCATGTCGTTTTGATTTTCCAGTGCTGCTCGAACGCCTTGCTGTCGGCCGCGCCAGTGATCGTCAACAATTGCCGCGTCATGTTTGGCGCGTCGGTAGAAAGCTCGATGTTGACCGTTTTGAATTTGAGGTGAAGATCGGTGACTTTGCCCAACGGCTCGACGGCTTGCCGAAACGTGGCGACCAGTCCATCGGGTCCATGGAACTCAGCAGGCGATCCAGCGTCCGGCTTGCTTCGCTGCACTTGAATCGACGAACTTTTAAAAACACTTTCGAACTCGTCCGGCCGCATACCTTGGCACGAAAAATCGGCAGCGACAATCTTGGCAAGTTTCCGCTCATCGATGTCGTCCAGATGTGACAGGACCTTGGCGAGTTGTTTCAACTGACCGTTAATCGCGCCGTGTTCCACTTCCGTCACCCAACCTTCTCGTGACGGTTGATCGGCGCTGTGGATGTCGCGCTTTTCTTTTGCATCGATCTTCTGAAAACGGGTCGTTTGATTCGCGACCGGCTTTGGATCCTCGTTGTCGGTGATCGGGCCACCTGGTTTGCCAGGATCCACTTTAGGAGAGCCGAAACATCCAATGAGAATAGCCAGGGGGACAATCAGGGCCAGCGGGAGGCGTTTGGCGATGTGTGACATGTGGGCATGAGATCAGCGAAAGAGCGTGATAATTCAAGGACAAACCAAGCCAATATACCACGTTTTACGAACCCACTACAGATTCTGTTCTTTTGGGGGTGTCCACGACCGTGGACGGCGAGGCACCTCATCACGAAGGCATAATGAGCACAGTCCCGTCCTTTCGACTGCCGAATCGTTGCCAGATGGTATAGTCCACCCGGTGAAAAAAGAAATGCACCGAGCCGTCACCCAGCAACATGTTGCATCCGTTGCCGGTGTGTACTGATTTGAAGCCAAAGCCAAAGACATGGTCGCCCGGTTCGGCACATGGATGTGACAACAGCGTGCCCGTGGGATCGATACTCAAATGCGCGGCGACACTCGCACCGCCACGTGTGCCAACGGGCGCGTTGCACGGTGCGGCCGTCCCCAAGACCGCGCCTTTCGCGTGTCCGATCATCCAGCCCCAGTCCCAAGCATCTTCGGTGCGGTTCGGTAGAAACTCGCCCGCGAAAAATGTGTTTGCCAACCCGTCGGTAATTTCGCCGAAGGTCGACGAATAGTAAGTCGCGCTGAACACTCCCGAGATGTGAGCGCCACGATACTCATTGCCCCAATCCGCATCACCGGGGTCTGTACCAGATGGATCATCCCAATAGTCGCCCCGGTGTGTTATTAATGGCCCCACGATCTCCGGGTTCGCAGAATCGCATCCCCCTTCGCTGTCGCGCCGCTGGGCGCCGACGCTCATCGAATAGCAGGTCAGCGCGTGTTGGTTGTAATCACGCTGACCGTTGGTTTCCCATTTGGGGCTGTCCGCCGACGGGCACCAATAGGAAGGAATGTGAATGTCGGTGAAGTACTGTTCGTCAGGCAACTGCTGGATGCCGTCGCCATTTCTGTCCCAGTAACGATACATCAGTCCTTCAGGTTCACGAAAATTGTTCGTTTCTTCTTTGATCACGTGAAAAATTCGATCCTTGTATATATACGGTAGAATCTTGAACAACACTGATCCACGCGCACCACGAATCCAACTTTGTTGCCCGTTTCGCAAGTACGGATTTCCCGATTGAGAATTGAACGGCAATCGTTTGTAAGTATCGTTGTAGTTGTGTAACGCAACGCCGATTCCCTTCAGATTGTTTACACATTGTGATCGCCGCGCATCTTCGCGCGCCGCCTGGATGAACGGCAACATCAGCGCCATCATCCCACCGATGCAGGCCATCACGACCATGAGCTGGAAGAGTGTATATCCACGCGTGCGGAATGTTCGATCCATCGATTCGACCCAATCGAAAAGGACAAGAATTTGGAACGAGATTGGACGGGGATTCACACAGCCTATGCTTGCCTCGAACGGGCTTTGCACATTAGGCTTCGGTGTCGGACGAATCCCCTCACAATATGTATCGAGCCGGTGTGACACGATCGGTGGGTTTTTCGCAAACGAATTCCAACGATGAGTCGTAGGTTGATAAGTATGAGCGACTGGATCGAAATAACGACTCGTGTCGTGGCCCTCTGTACGGTCCTCGCGCTAGGATGCGGTCCTTCCACGAGCGGCAAGCCTGACACGCCTGATGACGATCCCGTTGTGGACATGGATCCTTTGTTCAAGGAGATCACGCAAGACGTGGGTCTCGACTTTGTCCACGAAGCGGGCCCGCCAGGAGTTTATTTCACTCCGCAAGTCACCGCGACCGGCGGGGCCTTCCTCGATTTTGACAACGACGGCGATCTGGACGTCTACTTGATCAACGGGAATGAAGCGGATCCGGCCGGCGATGATGTCGAGGTCTCCGACAAAGTTCATCGAAACCAATTGTTCGAACACCTCGACGATGGAACGTTTCGGAACGTGACCGAAGGTTCGGGACTTGGCGACACAGGCTACGGCATCGGCGTCGCGGTTGGCGACATCAACAACGATGGCCTCCCCGATGTTTATGTTTCCAATTTGAATCAGGATCGTTTGTTCCTGAATCGAGGCGGGGGGAAATTCGAAGACATCACCGAATCGGCAGGCATCGACAACCCGCACCATGGCGCATCGGTCTGTTTCGTTGACTACGATCGAGATGGTTTGCTGGATTTGTTTGTCGTGAACTACTTCGACTTCTTTCCCGACCGGAAATGCTTCGACAAATCCAGACGCCAGGTCTTTTGTGCCCCGCGTGTTTTTCAGCCGGTGGCCGACAAGCTCTATCACAACGTGTCGGACGGCGAGGACGGCGAAGTTCAATTTGAAGACGTGAGCTTCGCATCGGGAATCGCCAAATCACCGGGGCGAGGGCTGGGCGTTGCGGCACTGGATTTTAACGACGATGGCTGGCCGGATCTGTACGTCGCCAACGACACCGATCCGAATTTCATTTGGCTTAACAACCAGGACGGAACGTTTCGCGACGTGGGAGTCCTCTATGGGGCCGCCGTGGATGTCCACAGCAAGCCGCAAGGCAGCATGGGAATCGCCGTGGGCGACATCAATGGCGATCGCGCCTATGACCTGGTGGTGACTCACCCCGATGCACAAAACAATGCCTACTACTTGAGCGAAGGATTCGACGGTTACAAGGAATCGTCCACCGCCGCCCGACTCGCCGCGCCAAGCCTCCCCTGGACAGGTTTCGGCACCGCGTTTGCCGATCTCGAGCATGACGGCGACCTGGACCTGCTGGTCGTCAATGGCAAAGTCACCATTTCGCCGTCCATTACTCAGAAGCACGTCCAACTCAAGGAACAATGGGACGAGTCATCGGGTTTATTCTGGAAACCTTTTAGGGAACCCAACCAATTGTTCATCAACGATGGCAAGGGCGTCTTTTCAGAGTTCACATCCAAGCGAGATCCTTACACATCCGCACGCGAAATCTCCCGAGCGCTGTGCCTCGCTGACATCGACGACGACGGCGACCTGGACCTGCTGATCACCAATGTTGCTGGTCCAGCGCGGTTGTATCGAAATGACGCGCCAAAGAAGGGCCACTGGCTGGTAGTCAAAGCGATCCTCCCTGAACTTGGCGGACGTGACGCGTATGGTGCGACCATCACCGTCACTGCTGGCGATCGTCAGTGGCGACAACCGTTAAGTCCCGGCACGAGCTACGTTTCGTCGCACGATCCGCGCGTGCATTTCGGCCTCGGCGACGTGGACCAAATCGACAGCGTCCACGTTCGCTGGCCGGACGGAAGTGAGGAAACATTTGCTGGCGGTGAAGCGGATCGCCATCTCGTGTTATCCTATGGACAAGGTGGCAGTGAACCGGATTCCAATGACCAAGGGATTGAGCCTTGAGTTCCGCCGACGAACCGACAAAAGAATCTGCTGACGATCCTCAGCCACGATCCCGTTCCCGATCCCTCTGGGCCATCGCCGTTCTGGCCGTTGCCAGTGCGGCCATCTACTTCGCCACCAACCCTGGCCGCAACGCTGGTCCTCAACCACCCGACATCGATTACTCCAGTGCGACTCCTCGCGAACAGGAAAGCATCAAGGGTGCGATCGATGAGGTCAAATCGTCGCCAAACGATGCCAACACCTGGGGGCGTCTGGCGCTGTTGTTGCGACACAAATACCAAGACGAAGAGTTGACCTGTCTGGAACACGCCCAACGACTCGATCCAGCAAATGTTTTGTGGCACTATCTGCGCGGAGTGGACTTAGTTGGCCGCGACAACGTCGAGGCACTGGTCCATTTGAAAAAGGCCGTCGAGCTGGATGACAAATACATCGCGACGCGCGTCAAATATGCCAATCTGCTGATCCTCGAAGAAGAATTGGACGAAGCGGAAAAGCAGTTGAAAATCGCCCTCGACAGCGACCCCGATCACCCGTGGGCCCAACACGAAATGGCCCGTGTCAAGGTGCGTCGCGGCGCGTATGAAGAGGCAATTGATTGGGCACTTCGTTCGGCCAAAACGGATCCCGATCAGTTTTCCAACCATGAGGTTTTGGCGCAAGCGTATCATCGGCTGGGAAAACAAAAAGAGGCCCAACGACACTCTGACTTGATGAAGCCACTGATCGAGAAGGAGATCACTTGGGGCGAGCCGCTTGCGGATGAGGCGTTCGACATACTGAAAGAAAAAGGCTGGCACCACCAGGAAGCCGAATTGTTGATCGGCCTGGGGCAGATCGACGACGCCATGTTGAAGTACGTCGAGGATTTGGAGAACCTACCCGAAGATACTTTGGGCGCGATCAACTACACCATCCTGCTGGTGCAGCGCCGCGATCTGAAGCGTGCGGCGGCTGTATTGGACCGAGCCCTCGCCGAACAACCAAACTCGGCCGACTTGCATTTCCACCGCGGCGTCGTTTATTTTTACGAAAGAGATCTCGAGCGGGCAGCGCTGCATTTTCGCAAAGCGATCGCCACAAAACCCACCTACGCCCAGGCCCACTCCAATTTGGGCCACGCCTTGCGAGCGATGAACGATATCGACGGAGCGATCGAGGCTTTCCGGACAGCCGTGCGTAATAAATCGGATTTATGGGAGTCGCATTTGAATCTTGGCGCAATGCTCCTGGACCAAGGCAAGATTGCCACGGCCAAAGAGCACCTGAGTGCCGCCCTCGACTTGATGCCACACGATCACCAGAATCGAGCTGTTGCTGAGCAATTGCTTAGCAAAGCCATGAGCCAATGAACACGAAAATCGATGCCGCACCGTTTCAATGAACCGTAACAATATGAAGATCCGTACAAACCCCTTTCCAGGAAATCACCATGAAACCCATTTTGATGATTGTTGTCGTGACCATGTCCATCTGCAGCGATACGACGCTGTTTGCCGCGGACAATCGACCGAACATTGTCTGGATTTTTGTCGAGGACATGAATGGATGGTATGGTTGCTACGGTGACGACACAGTTCCCACGCCACATCTCGATCGGTTGGCATCACGCGGCGTCCGTTTTGATCGTGCTTATATGCCTGCTGGTGTTTGTTCGGCGACACGAAGTGCCATTGCGTTGGGCGCGATGCAAACGAGCCTTGGTGTGCACAATCACCGCAGCTCTCGGCAACGCGTGCCGGGTGAAGTTAATCACTTGCCCAAGGACGTGCAAACCGTTTACGAAGTCTTCCGAGAGAATGGCTACTACGTTTACAACGGCGGTGGCAAAAACGATTTCAATTTTCCGTGGGATATTGACAAACTGTACAACTTTGACGGGCGCAAGATCGGGTTCGCCGGGCCGTTTTGGCAAAAGCGAAAAGAAGGCCAGCCGTTCTTTGCCCAGATTCAACTTCGCGGCGGCAAGAACACCGGAAGATTTGCCGGCAGCAAGATCAAAGGCAAACTAGGTACGGACACAGACCCAGCCAAGATGAAAGTTGCGCCGTACTACCCAGATCATCCGATCATCCGGCGTGAGTATGCACATCACTACGACTGCATCCGCCAAACCGATGACGAAGTCGGTCAGATCATCGCGGCGCTTGAAAAAGACAAACTGACGAATAACACGGTTGTGTTTTTCTGGACCGATCACGGTTTTCGTTTGCCGCGCCACAAGCAATGGCTGTACGAAGGCGGAATTCGCGTTCCGCTGATTGTTACAGGACCCGGCATCAAGCCCGCAACTTCGCGGGATGATCTGGTCAGTGGCATCGACATTCCAGTCTCGTCGCTCGCGCTTGCTGGAATCGATACGCCGGATTACATGGAAGGACGAGATTTCTTTGCCAAGGATCACACGCCGCGCGAACACGTCATCTCGGCCCGCGATCGCTGTGATTACACGATTGAGCGCGTTCGGGCCGTCACGACGAAAAAGTACAAGTACATTCGCAATTTCCTCACCGACCGGCCGTTCATGCAGCCTCAGTATCGCGATGGCCGCGATTACGTTGAAATCGGCCGACAGTTGCACAGGCAAGGTAAGCTCAACGCGGTGCAGGATTTCATGTGGTCGGAGGAACGTGTCCCGGAAGAATTGTATGATCTGGAGAGTGACCCACATGAAATCAAGAATCTGGCCGATGAACCAAAGTACGCGGCAGCCTTAAAGGACCATCAACAGATCCTTGAGAATTGGATCAAAGAGACGGATGACAAGGGCCAGTATCCGGAGTCCGTAGAGTCGTTGCGCGGTGTCCTGACTCGCTGGTCGAAACAGGCGGTGAATCCCGAATACGAGCGGGCTCGGTCAGCCAAATAGCTGCAGACATCAAATTCTGTTGCCTGACGACAACTTCTCCCAGGACCCGTTGCATTTTTTCATCATCGCGGGTCGCTCTAAGAATCCGCCGTTTGCTCGTGATTCGCTGCAAATCGTGATAGCCTTCCAACTTACTGCAAGTGACGAGACGCGGACCTCGCCACGGCACCTGGTTTGCGACGAGAAGTTGCCACACCGCTCTTCAATCGTGCTCTCATCCCCGGAGGCATACATCCATGATTTGGATCCACTCATGCATACGACCGAACTGATTGAACTGGCCGCACTACTGGCCACTCACGCGAAAACGATCATTCATCACGCGGATGAATTGCCGTCCCACGCGATCGAAGAGTACTGGTCCGCATCCAAATGCCGGCAACAGCGCTGGTCACATGCGCTCAAATCCCACACCAACGCGGTCCGGCAGCAATCCGACTCGCCCCAATGGCAGGTCATGCGACGCGTGATTGAAGAGATACTCGCGGGCGAAGTTCTCACCAGGATTTGGAGCGGCGTTGTGTGTGCACACGACCGACTGCGTGGCACGGATGAGGTGGAACCGGTGGTTCAAAGCACTTTGGTTGGTCATCTTGAGTCGCGCAATCGCGCCTTGACGCTGATGGTCCACGGTCAGGGTTTGGGGATTGAAGAAGCTGTCGCGCTCAATCGACTGCGTCGCAGAGCCGAACGCTGGACGGACCTGCTGCTCGGTCAATTGGTCCCGGAAATCGATGTCACTGATTTTGCCTTCGACATGGCCAGAGCCCAAGACTTTGCCGCCGACGTTTCCTTCAGCTTTCGCGAAGGCCACGGCTCGCTGGCTTGGCAAATGGTATTGGCCTCACTTCGCGCGGCGTTTCAATGCGGTCTTGCCGACGCCAGCCCCAACAGCGACCTCAACCGCCGAATTGGCGAGAGCATCCTCAGTTGCCTGCCGCCAGACTTGTTCGACTCGATGGGCTTGTTCAAATCGCTGTGGCTCACTCGCTTGGACTGCACCACCAACGAAACCCAAGGAATGATTGACGAATACCTGGCTCTCGGCGACAGCAGCGAACGGGCTTTCCGCCGCCAAACCAATCTCGTGCGTCGGCGGTTTTGATCGTTTAACGCCGAGCCGGCAGGCGACGGCTGCTCAGGTGTGCCGTCGCCTGCCGGCTCGGCGTTAAACGACGGATACTTGCCAGATCACCAGCAAGTCGTTAAAAGACACGGATGCGACAATACCTCGATCTCTTACAAAGAATCCTCGACACAGGCGTCGAAAAGTCCGACCGCACCGGCACTGGCACCCGGAGCATCTTCGGCCATCAGATGCGATTTGATTTGTCAGCCGGTTTTCCAGCGCTGACCACGAAGAAACTGCACCTCAAGTCGATCATCCACGAATTGCTCTGGTTCTTGCGCGGCGAGACGAACATCCAATACCTGCAAGATCACGGCGTCAAGATCTGGGATGAATGGGCCGACGAGAACGGAGAACTCGGCCCGGTCTACGGCTCACAATGGCGGTCATGGCCGTCGTCGGATGGCGGCGAGATCGACCAGATCACGCAAGTCGTCCGGCAAATCTGCGACAACCCAGATTCACGGCGGCTGATTGTCTCGGCGTGGAACGTCGCCGAAGTTCCTAACATGGCTCTGCCGCCGTGCCACTTGCTGTTTCAGCTTTATGTGGCACAAGGACGTTTGTCGTGCCAGCTTTATCAACGCAGCGCCGACGTTTTCCTCGGCGTGCCGTTCAACATCGCGTCCTATTCGTTGCTCACGATGATGATGGCACAAGTCACCGGTTTGGAGCCGGGCGAATTCATCCATACATTTGGCGATGTGCATCTTTATTTGAATCATGTCGAGCAAGCCGAAACGCAACTCAAGCGCGACACGTGCTCGCTTCCGACAATGCAAATCAATCCCGACGTCAATTCAATCTTCGATTTCCAATACGAAGACTTCACGCTGGAAGATTACGACCCACATCCGCACATCCGCGCTCCAGTCGCCGTTTGAGCCGACGGCGCTAGCCGCGGGTATAAACTCGAAGACTTCCTACTACACGAGAACACGACGCTAGCGCGTTCGGCTCACAAGAATGAAACTTGCCCTCATCGTCGCCATGTCCGAAAACCTGGTGATCGGCCATCAAGGCGGATTGCCGTGGCGGTTGTCCGCCGACTTGCGGCGGTTCAAGAAATTGACGATGGGCCACCACATCATCATGGGTCGCAAGACTTATGAATCGATCGACCGTTTGCTTCCCGGCCGAACAACGATCATCGTCACTCGACAGCCAAACTATGCGGTTGACGGTGCGCTGATCGCTGGCTCATTGGACGAAGCAACGCAACTGGCGACGGGCGACGACGAAGCGTTCATTATCGGCGGCGCGGAGATCTATCGCCAAGCTCTGCCGCGAGTGGATCGTGTTTATCTAACCGCGGTCCACACAACAATCGAAGGCGACACGATGTTCACCGAGTTCGATTCGACCGAGTGGACGGAAATCGAAAACGAAACACATCCCGCCGACGGAAAGAATGAACACGAGTACAGTTTTCACATCTACGAGCGAGTGCCAGCGGAATCATGTCAGCCAACGAAATCATCGACCTGACCGAACAATTACTGGAGAGCATCTCCGTAGGCGATTGGGAAAAATACCGAGAGCTTTGTGATCCAACGCTGACTTGTTTCGAACCCGAGGGCTGCGGCCATTTGATCGAAGGGATGGACTTTCACAAGTTCTACTTCGACCAAGGCGGCCACATGGGATCGCACAATACGACGGTTACGTCCCCACACGTCAGGATGCTTGGCGACAATGTTGCGGTGATCAGCTACGTTCGTTTAGTGCAGCAAGCGGATTCAGGTGGCGAATCGAGCACGGTCCGATTTGAAGAAACCCGCATTTGGCAAAAGCAAGACGGCAAGTGGCAACACGTGCACTTTCATCGCTCGGCACCGTAGCTTGATGCAGGATGGATTGCCAATCCGTCCGGCGGTGTTGACCGCCCATTGTTTCCGCCCATTGTTTCCGCTCATTGTTTCCGCCCATTGTTTCCGCCCATTGTTTCCGCCCATTGTTTCCGCTCAT
>CAYFJO010000107.1:25373-27352 GCA_964343305.1 uncultured Pirellulaceae bacterium
CATTGTTTCCGCCCATTGTTTCCGCCCATTGTTTCCGCCCATTGTTTCCGCTCATTGTTTCCGCTCATTGTTTCCGCTCATTGTCTTGGCGCGACGACCACTTCAAAGTCGGAACCTCTGATCTTTCGCATCTCTTCGTGCAGGCTTGGAATGCGAGGATCCGGAGCAATCGAGATCGCCCATTCGATGCCGTTGTCGGCGACCAACATGCCGTACTTTTTCAAACCGCGTAGGATCGCGGTTAGTTCTGGCGAGAATCCGCGAATTTCAAAATCTCGTCGCAAGCGAATTCGTTCACCCATGCGCGGGTATTCGGGATTTTCGTGCCGACTGGCAAAGTGGGTGGCTGGATAAACGTAGGCTCGGCGAGATCGTTGCACGGTGACTCGCATCGCGTGCTCAACGATGCCTCGCTTCAATTCGTCGTGACGAACGACCGCCGGAAAGATCGGCAAACCTGCGGCGTCAGCCGATGTCCATCCTTCAGGGCGAAGCTTGTTGGATTTCAAATCAAAGATCGATGCCTGTGCCGCTTGCCAACCTTTGTTGGTGCGTCTCATCTGATAGAACTCGTAAAGCACTCCCTGCATGGGATCGACAATGATTGCATGCCGATCGCCGCCTTGGCCAATACGGTCGGTTTGCACGTCGAGCAAACTCAGGCCTCTTAAATCCTTGGACCGTTTGAAAGACGATGGCCAACCTTCAATTGGTGTGTTTTCGGGCACAGGGTACGGCCCTTTGTCCGACTCGCCGGGATAGGCCACGATCGACACGTTGACGCGTTTTTGAATGGGCAGCACCAGAATGAACGACATGTCTTGGTTGCCGCGAAACGGCTTGTCCACTCCGATCGATGCAATGATCTTTTTCGAATCAGGATGCAGCGGCCAGTCCTCGATCACCTCGTTCCATGGATTGTCCGGCGGGAACACTTCCAGCGCCGACAGAATGGCATCCGCCTCGCGAGTGTCAAATTCGACGGCCGTTGAAACCGGTGGCATCTTCGCCGATCGAATGCGCTTCAAACGATTGGGATCGGTCTTGATCGTCCGTCGCTGCATCGGCGGACTGGTCGACGGACGATCGCCGCCAACAAGCATGATGTTGCCAAAGTAAAGCGTCGGCGCGGCCTCTGGACAATAAAAATACCAGTGGTCGATAGACGACAAATCAGGCTTGGAGCCGCCCGTGTTTCTCAGGCTCGGCAAGTCGATGCGAATCGTACTTTTACCGGAGGTGAGTGAGATCGGAAGTTCCACACGCGTTCGAAAGCTAGTACTGCCACGGTGCTTGACCGTCAGTTTCATCTCAATCGACTCGCGAGTAGGATTCAGCGCGTTGAATTCGATCGCGCGATAGCCCGACCAATTGCGCAGGCCCGCTTTGTTCATGCCAAACGAATCGCCGCTGGCCAAGACCACTTTGAGCGCTTTGCCGCCGAGTTCCTTGTTTGTTTCAATCGATAACCTTGTCTTGTTTTCAAATGCCGTGTCGTTGGGTAGTTGACCATCGGTCACGTGCAAGAGAGGTTGATCCGCCGACAAGCTGGAAACAATCAAAATTGAACATGTAAGAAACGTTGTACGGATCATGGCTAGCCGTTCGATGAAGTGGTTTCGATTTATGTGCGCGGCCAGACAACTCTTGGGTAGTACAGATTCCATCCAGCGGCGTTGTAATACGTCAAATGGATCTCGCCTTCCCCAACCGGTTTGGCAGCAACAGACGAGGATCTCGTGGATCGGTTCGCCGTAGTCCAGCTCGAGGCGTTTGCGGCCGGGGACTTGTCGCTTAGCAATTGCCCCAATTGCTGGCGGAACAATTGAGACAACTGTTCTACGTCTTGCAGCTTACGAAAATAGTCCGTCGATCAGTGTTCCGTTGGAAATTGGTGTAGGTCGCGTAAGGCGCGGAAAATAGGTGCGGTGATGGTCGATGCCGAGGGCGTGATAAATGGACGCGGCGAAGTCTTCGGG
>CAYFJO010000108.1:0-27183 GCA_964343305.1 uncultured Pirellulaceae bacterium
TCCCGTTCCTCGAAGATCCAAGCTTGTGGGGAACGCTCGAATTGAACGTATAATGGCCCCAGCGCGTGACCATATGGCTGCGGCGACTGAGGCAGGGGTCGCGGTGCATGCCAACCCCAAAGATCTTCAAGCCACACCGTGTCGTCGCCCGCCAGGAAAACGGTCTCTTGCGCAGCCAACCGCAACGTCAGATCGAAAACCCTCAAACCCACTTGATCGATCGACCATTGGGCCGCCGCAAAGACACGATGAAAGGCCGCATGATGTCGCGTCGTTCCCGAGCAGCGCACGATTCCCAACACCGTCCGCCGTGGCGCGAAGACCCCTCCGATGACGAGTTCTCGGAAGGTCGAAAGGTGATAGAAGTCGGTTCTGTCATCACCAAAGCGAACACTTGCGACAAACCGTGAAAAGAGTTAACAAGATCCATGGGAGTCACCTCCGTGAAGGAATGAATTGATACAAACTCATCCTAACGAACGATGGCTCCCCTTTTTCTAATAGCGGCGCTTAAAAGACCGAAAGCCTAGTTTTTCATATTGCCATGAAGTGGAATTTCAACCCGCGTCTCTCAATCTCCTCAAGGCGAGATTCAATCGCACGTAAGACTTCAAGATCCCGTTCTAAAGGCGGTCGTTCGTCGCCGTATTTAAGCCGAGATTCGCGTATCTCGATTGGACGACGGATCGCACGAAGCCCGGCAGACGCTGCGAACCAAGTCGGTTGATCAAACGGAGTCAACGCAAAGTCGGCAACTTGGTAGCAGTCATCAAGCATCAGGGATGCGAAATGATCTCCGTCGACTCCTTCATTAGGATCGAATCCTCCAACTGGCTGTTGGATGCGGATGACGAGCCGCTTCGCGCGAAAATCAATCTGATCGGGTGGGCGAATACGATACGTTGGCCACAAGCCGTCGAACTGCGCGCTGAATTCTTTGACCTGCTCTGGCGTAGGCCATTCGTCAAATGATTTCCACGACGCGCGACGCGATCGCCACGTACCATATGCATTATGAACCAAGTGCGCGAGATGATATTCGGACTCGTCTTGAATACACACGATTGCAAATTCCACTCTTGCAGACCGAGCATTGAATCGTTGTACATATTCTAGAATGGTCATCTTGGACTCGTCATCGATCAAACTTTTCAACGTAAGATCGCCGCGAATTGAGTATTCGAGTTCGCTGGGTTGATTCCCTAGGTAGATGCCAAAGCCGATCAGAGTCGGGATAACCAAGGTTGCGATCACTGACCAACGAAACAGAAAGCGTCTTGTCATGGACTGTCATCTCGATCCGGTTTCGTCAGCATCGTAAGAAGCTACGCACCGATCACATCTTTACCGACGTATGGCTGTAGAGCTTTCGGAACTGAGATGCTGCCATCAGCACGCTGGTTGTTCTCCATGATGGCGATGATTGCCCGCGTGACCGCGACAGCAGTTCCGTTCAAGGTGTGAACAAAGTTGGTGCCCTTCTCGCCTTTGACCTTGTAGCGGGTGTTGAGGCGGCGGGATTGATAGTCGGTACAGTTTGATGTGCTGGTGACTTCGCCGTACTCGCCGCCTTCGCCCCGGCCAGGCATCCAGGCTTCCAGGTCGAACTTGCGATAGGCCGGGCCGCCAAGATCGCCGGTCGCTGTGTCGACAACTCGGTAGGGAATGTCGAGGCCGTCGAAGATTTCACACTCGATGCCACACAACTCGTCGTGCATCGCGTCGCTTTGATCCGGCGTCGTGAAGGCGAACATTTCGACCTTGGTGAACTGATGCACGCGATAGATGCCCCGCGTCGCTCGTCCGTGTGCGCCGGCCTCGGTGCGGAAGCAATGGCTGATGCCGCAAACTTTGATTGGCAACTTGGCAGCGTCGATGGTTTGGCCGGAATAGAGGCCGCCCAGCGTGATTTCGGCAGTGCCAACGAGGCTGAGGTCGGAGTTTTCAATGCTGTAGACTTGTGTCTCGGGACCGCGAGGATTGAAGCCGATGCCTTCGAGGATCTTGTCGCGGGCGAGGTCGGGAGTGGTGGTTGGGGTGAATCCCTTGTTGATCAAAAAAGAGACCGCGTACTGCTGCAGAGCAAGTTCCAGCAGCACTCCTTCGTTTTTCAAGAAGTAAAATCCGGCACCCGTTGTTCGGGCACCACCTTCGAGATCGATCATGTCCAGCTTCTCGCCCAACTCGACGTGGTCCTTGAACGCAAAGTCGAAAGTTGGCGGGGCGTGCTTTCCCTTCTTGATTTCCAGATTGGATTTGTCGTCCTCGCCGATCGGGGCGTCAGGATGCGACATGTTGGGGATGACCGCCTGAACGGCCAGGATTTGGCTGTCAAGTTCGTCGTGTTCGGCTTGCGCGGCGTCTTTTTGTTCCCGCAGCTTGCGGCCTTCTTCTTTGCGGGCTTCGCGTTCGTCGTCGTCTTTGGCTTTGCCGATCGTCTTGGAAACGGCGTTCGCTTGCTGGTTAAGATCCTGGACCTGCTTCTGTTTTTCTCGACGCTGCTCTTCAAGCTCGACCAGACGATCGACTTCGGCCGTCACGCCTCGGTTCTTACAGTTTAGTTTGACGGCATCGGCGTTTTCGAGGATGTACTTGCGATCTAGCATGGGTTACTCGTTATTACTCAGGTCATGGGTCACTGGCTTACGACAGATGGTGAGTTAGAGAGGTTCACTCGACGACAACTTTGCTCAACTCGTGCCAGAGATACGTGCTGGATTTAATGCCGCGATGAAAATCGGCCAGGCAAAGTTTCTCGTTGGGGCTGTGGCTATTGTCATCGTCCAGGCCCCAGCCCAACAGCAGCGTGTCGACGCCCAGTTTTTCGGTGAAATCCGTGACGATGGGAATGGAGCCGCCTTCGCGGATGAACACGGGTGGGCGTCCAAAACCACGTTCAATGGCCTGCGCCGCGCTGGTCATAAACGGGCTGTCCAGCGGCACAACGCAACCTGGCGCGCCATGCATGTCCACTAGTTCCATTTCGATACCGGGTGGACACAACTCTTCGAGCATCGTTTTCAGCGCCGTGGCAATCTTGCTCGGATCTTGATTCGGCACGAGCCGGAAGCCGAACTTGGCCCCAGCCTTTGCTGGCAGGACCGTCTTTTGACCTTCGCCTTGATAGCCGCCCCAGATGCCGTTGATGTCGTACGTGGGCCGAGCCCAGCGACGTTCGAGTGTCGTGTAGCCAAACTCACCACTGACGCCTTTAACTCCGATCTGATCCATGAAGTCGCGATCCTCGAATGGCAAGGCCGCAAACTGTTCCCGCTCGCGATCGGACATTGGTTTGACATCGTCATAGAAACCAGGGATCTGGACGCGGCCATTTTCATCCACGAGTGCCGACAGCAATTGAGTTAACGCGTTTACCGGATTCGTCACCGCGCCACCGAAGGTCCCGGAATGCAGATCTTGCCTTGGACCTTGCAGACGAAGCTCGTAGTAGGCGATGCCCTTCAATCCGTAGGTGATCGCCGGTTGCCCCGGGCCAAACTGTGAGGAATCGCTGATCACGACCACGTCGCACTTTAGTTTCTCAAGGATCCCGTTGCCGTTCTCTGTCGATGCGTCGCGGAGCAACTTGGTTAGGCTTTCGCTGCCGACTTCTTCTTCGCCCTCGATTAAGTACTTTAATTGGATTGGCAATCGACCTTTGCTTTCCATCCAGACTTGTGCACTCTTGACGTGCGTCAGCATTTGGCCTTTGTCATCGGTCGCACCGCGGGCATAGAGGTTGCCGTCACGTTGAGTGGGTTCGAAGGGTGGCGAAATCCACTCGTCAAGCGGATCGGGTGGCTGAACGTCGTAATGTCCGTAGACAAGAGCCGTGGGCGCACCTTCAACCGGCGGCGACTCGGCATAGATAATTGGGTGCCCCTCGGTTTCGATGAATTCGGTTTTGAACCCCAGCGACTCGAACTGGCTTGAAACCCACCGGCCCGCCCGACGGACATCGTCTGTGTGCTGGCCATCCGTGCTGACACTGGGAATGCTTAACAACTCACATAAGTCGTCTTCAAACGCTTGTCGATGTTCGTCCAAATAATCGTCGAAATTTGGCATCAAAAGGCCTCAGTGATTAACAAAGGTGTCCTCGCAAAGACTTTGCCCCGCGAGCAACGATACAATATAATGATCTGTCACGAGTACGCCTATTCCCACTTTTTACCTCAGGATTATGTCGCACGAAGCAGCAGCGGCGGTTGCCGAACCCCTCGAAGATACCGTCCAACGTCAACGCGAAGAAAAGCGGCGCAAACCGAAACGCCAGCCACGCTATCACGTCATTCTGTGGGACGATGACGACCACACGTATGATTATGTGGTGCGGATGATGATGGAGCTTTTCAACCAATCCGAAGAAAAGGCGTTTTTGGTCGCCAAAGAAGTCGACACATCGGGGCGGGTCATTTGCTTGACCACGACGAAAGAGCACGCGGAACTGAAACGCGACCAGATCCACGCTTATGGCAAAGATATTTTGCTGGATCGCTGCAAAGGCTCGATGTCGGCGTCGATCGAGCCGGAGAGTTAGTGCGGATCGCAGCACTCTCCGTTCCCGACGCCTTTGCACCGCGCCGTAGATTGCTATCCTGTCTGAATGCCTGCCAAGTTGAAATCCGCAACGCTGGGTTGCAAAGTCAACCAATACGAGACCCAATACGTTTGCGAAGGTTTGCATTCGATCGGCTATGAAGACGCCGAGCCAGAGCAATCGGCGGATCTGTGCATCATCAACACCTGCACGGTCACCAACGAGGGAGATTCCAAGAGTCGCCAAGTGATTCGGCGGATGGCGCGAGACAATCCGGACGCCCGCATCGTGGTCATGGGATGTTACGCGACGCGGGCGCCGGACGAAGTCGCCGTGCTGCCGGGTGTCGAAGAAGTCGTCACGGATAAGCGCGAGTTGCCCGATCTGCTGGGCCGCTTCGGAGTGGTTGATTTGCCAACAGGTATCTCTCGGTTTGGCAACCGTCATCGTGCGTATGTCAAAGTTCAAGATGGCTGTCTGTTGCGTTGCAGCTATTGCATCATTCCGCAAGTTCGTCCTGTGATGACAAGCCGGCCCATGGACGAGATTCTGGATGAAGTGCGGCGGTTGGTTACCAACGGTTATCGCGAAATCGTTTTGACGGGCGTGCACCTCGGACATTACGGCGTCGAAGGGAACTGGCAAAAACCAAAATCTGAGTGGACGCGACTGTCGAATCTCGTGCAAGAGATTGTCAAACTCGACGGCAAATTCCGCGTCCGCTTGTCGAGTATCGAGGTGACGGAGGTCACGCGTGATTTGCTTCACATGATGGCCGACCACGCGGATCGCATTTGCCCGCATCTGCACATTTGCCTGCAAAGCGGATCGGACTCGGTACTGCGCCGCATGAAACGTCGGTGGGGAACACGGCGATTCATCGATCGTTGCAGCATGACGCGCGACTATCTCGATCAACCGGCGTTGACCACCGATGTCATTGTTGGCTTCCCAGGGGAATCGGACGACGAGTTTGAGCAGACATGCGATGTTGTCCGCCAAGTGGGCTTTGCCAAAGTCCACGTCTTCCCGTTCAGCCCACGCCGGGGAACGCCAGCCGCCGAGATGTCCGATCCAGTTATCAAGAGCGTGAAAGCTGAACGCCGCAGACAGCTTGAACAGTTGGAGATGGAAAGCCGGGCAGCCTACATGAAGGGATTGCTGGGAGGCCGATTGACGGTGCTGGTGCAGTCCTCCAGCGATCCGGCTCCAGGGCAAGTCGTGGGCACATCTTGCCGGTATATGCCAGTCCAATTCGCTGGACAAGAATCGTGTGAAGGTCGACTAGTGAACGTTTTCGCACGTGAATACTCGGAGGATCGCATTCTCGCCGACTCATGCGCACCGGTCCCGAAGAACGGGTAATTCATTTAATTCTCGTCAACTTTGCGGAAATCCGTATGGGGCCGTTCACCCCCATCAGCCGATTAGCACTATTAATGGGGCAGTGACTCGGCCGACCTGGGGGCAGGTCCGGCCGATTTTTTTTGCGCTGTTCGCTCTCGTCTTGACCCGCGGATTGGCAACTTGCTACGATTCCGCCCTCAACTCACAGCCACGGTTGTGACTGCCCACCCCCACGTTCCTCCGGGTGATTCGAAAGGAATCGAGCCACCATGGAAGTTTCTGCTCTTTTGTTCGACACAGACGATGTGTTGTTCGACGATACCGCCTGGCATCGTTGGCTGCTTCAATTGCTGGGCCGGCTTGGTCTGCGCACGCACTATCGCACGTTCATTAACTCGTGGCGATTTGAATACTTGGATGAAGTACACTGCGGCAAGCGTGGGTTCTGGGATGCGCTGCGTTGCTTTCTGCAATCGCTGGGGCTGACAGCGGGTCAAACCGAAGAAGTGATGACCGCGGCACACGCTCGACGAGAGACGTACTACCGAAAGATCCGACCGTTGCCGGGAGTCCTAGCGACCACGGCCAAGCTACGCGGGCTGGGCGTACCCATGGGCGTGTTGTGCAACTCGGCCTCAACCAAGCCCGAACTCGCTCACTTCTTGGACGGCATTGGTTTGAAGGATCGATTTCGATTCGCGCTGCCATCGATCGAAATTGGTTGTGTGAAACCAGCACCAGAAAGTTACTTGCAAGCAATCCAGGCGATGGGATTGCCGGTCGAGCAAGTTGCATTTGTTGGTCACGACGCGCGAGAACTCAGCGGTGCCAAAGCCGTCGGCATGCCGACTATTGCATTCAACCATGATAGCGATGCAGTCGCCGATGTGTTCCTCGAACGGTTTGACGAGTTGTTGAACATTATGGACTATCCATTCGTCCGATTAGCCGCCGGCTAGGAGTCTGTCCGGTTACCGAGTCTGACCTGGGAAATAAACAGAAAATGCGCTAAACCTTGGGGAGCGTGTTTTGTATTTCATTTGACTTGCTCAGTGAGGCATGGATGACTCGGAAGTTTCGGGAGTGGACGCCAGATCAGAATTACTTGTTTCCGCCTTCGCCACAAGATTGGTTGCCCCAGAATCATCTGGTTTGCTTTCTGCTGGAGGTCTCCGAGCAGATGCAAGGCGAATGGAAACTGGTGTGCCTGACGCACAATCTGTTGAAGATCTTCCGACGCGGCGGGTTGGTGGCAGCCTGAAACGCTCGGATCGGAGCCCAGCTCGCCTCAACTGGAAACTCCAATACATCCGAGTCATCGCAAACCACCCAGACTCCAATGCCGTCACGAACACCCACGCAATGACCGCGCGATCTGCCCACGAATGCTCATCCAACCACAATCATCACTCGCCAACCATCGTTCCCGGACAGACTCCTAGGAAGCGAGTGCGGCAAACAGCTCGCGTATCTCGTCGTCCACGTCGCCCGGATCGGCTACTGTCTCAGAGACATCTGACCACAGCAATTCGCGGTAACGCTTTCGCATCCGGTGAACCGCCACTTGTGCCGTACCCTCGGAGATACCCAATTCGGCAGCAGTTTCGGCATACGAGCTTGTACCCTGTTGTTTTGAGATGAATCCTTTCAAAAGGTCGAACTGCCTTTCCTTGCCTGAACGCGCAAATTCGTCGCGTAGTCTTGCCAGGACTTGCTGAATCAACGTGGATGCCCATTGTTGGATGAATTGTTTTTCAGGAGTCAACTCATCGGACGGTTCCATTTGGAACCTTGACTCGCCTTGGTCAAAATCCAGCGAAAGCCGTTTGCGATCACCACCGCGCTTCTTCGCGCGAGCTTTGTTCCACTCGTTGGCCAAGAAGTGCTTGAACGAAGTGATCAGAAACGCCCGAAAGCGACCCCGTTCTGGGTCGGCATCGCCCACATAGTTCTTTTCCAACAGTTGCGAAAAAAACTCCTGCGTCAGGTCCTGGGCCTCGTTCGAGTCGGAAACTCGACGGCGGACGTAGGCATACAGCGGATACCAATAGTTCTGGCACAGCGTAGCCAGCGCCTCGTCGGACCCCGCCGACGATTGACGTCCAGCCTTCAGCACAAGCGTCCACTGTGTGGTCGCGAAAGTCTGACGACCGGGCGGAACCGATGGATCCCTTTCCGAATCACTTTGCATCCGCGTCATTGTACCCGCTTTGCTCGTCGCTCAAGGGTCCACATCGATCATTCCCTGTTTAAAAAATGACGCGCCATCCACCGCGACGCCGAGCCGTTTTTCCCCTATGACCAACTGCATCTGGCTCGAGGCGAGCACTCTCTGGGCGTCGCAGGCTGCCATTTGCACGACGGCACATCCTGGCAGCTCGTCGCGAACAGCGACTCTCATTCGTTCTCGATCGCACAGAATTAGCCGAAAGCCGCCCTTGAAAATGCGTCGGACTTTCGCTCTTTCGCAGGAAAAGAGCCCCAGAGAACCCACGCTTTCGCCACCAACTGCCGCAATCGAGGCCCACTTCCCTCGTGGGCCTCGGTTCGTTTCGAACGGGGGCGGCCGCAGTACGCCCCCCTTCATTAACGGGTGATGACGCCGTGCGGTTACCCCCTCGTCCGTGAGCTGAGTGCCGCTGAGACCCAGCTTCAGGTTCAACTGCCACGGGTTTGTGCCTGAGGTCTTCGCTGCCTGTTGACTTGGCGAACTGTGCAAGGTGGCCGTGGGGTGAGCACGAGCCCCACCATTGGGAAACGTGCGGGACTGGCGGCGTCGCTCGACAGCTACTGCTCCGAGTTCTCACACCGAGAACGGGCCAGAAAGCGTGCAAATCCGGGTTTTCTGCCGGGAACAGAATTTATTTGAGAAAACGTGTAAGCAATGGCGGCAATTCTTTCAGTGGTGGATGAAGCGGTTGGTGGCAACCGCACCGAATCAGCAATTCACACAACTTACCCATGGAGCCCAGTCATGAAGCGTCTCATCCAAAACCTGTTTCAAAGTACGAATAAATCAGCTACGCACACGCACCGTAAACGAAGGAAGACATTCCATATCGAATGTCTCGAAGATCGGCAGATGATGGCTGCGGATATGGCCTTTGTGCCCGAACTGGTCGATGACGTCCAAAACAACGTGGCCGCTGAAGTGGCATTCCTTCATAATGCTGTGCCGAGTAGCGGAGTTGTAAAGGAGGTCTCACCTGACAGGTTGACTTTTGCTGGCGGCGGCTATCTCAAGCAGACGAGCCCAAGTGATGCCGACGGGCTGACTTCCGCCGGCTATCTCAAACAAACGAACCCGAGTGATGCCGACGGGCTGACTTCCGCCGGCTATCTCAAGCAAACGAACCCGAGTGATGCCGACGGACTGACCTCCGCCGGCTATCTCAAGCAAACGAACCCGAGTGATGTCGGCGGGTTGACTTCCGCCGGCTATCTCAAGCAAACGAATCCAAGTGATGCCGACGGGTTGACTTCCGCCGGCTATCTCAAACAAGCGAACCCAAGTGATGCCGACGGGCTGACTTCCGCCGGCTATCTCAAACAAACGAACCCAAGTGATGCCGACGGTCTGACCTCCGCCGGCTATCTCAAACAAACGAATCCAAGTGATGCCGACGGGCTGACTTCCGCCGGCTATCTCAAGCAAACGAACCCGAGTGATGCCGACGGGTTGACTTCCGCCAGCTATCTCAAGCAAACGAACCCAAGCCTCGCGTCCAAATAGGTCTGGCCGTCGGGCTCGCGGTGGTCGCCGGCTGCATCCCAATGCTCCGCCGCGGCAAGCCAAGGGACTACTTCGGCGGAGAACTCCCCGACGGCTTTTCGCCTGGCAAATCCAACGCAATTGTCGCGCAAGGAGCGCCTCACAAACTGGGCCGGGTGAAGGGAGAAACAGCAAAGCTCTTGCAGAAAGAAGTAAGCGCATGAGAAAAACTCAACCAAACGCAGGAGACAGGCATGAAGCGCTCAGTGCCCGAAGGAAATCACCTCTCTCCAGATGCCACAGTCAGCGAGTATTCGCGTCGACCGTGTCCGAATCTCGTCACCGCTGCCAACGGTCATCTTCCTTGCAGGGGAAGGACGTCCTTCAACACCCACAAGTCGAAATCGATATCCGTCGTCGATTTGGTGCGCGAGAGGAACAGCTCGTTGGTTGCTTCGACATAACGCGGTGCGCGGCCATCCAGCCGCTTGCCGGCTACCTCGATGAACCGGTAGTTGCCAAACGGCGAGTTTCGATCCTTGCGCGTGGCAACGACCACATCGGGAGTCGGTGTTGCGCCGTAGCAAAACCACAACATCAATCCGTCGTGAGTGAGTGTTGGCCAGGCGATTGCATCTGCCAGTCGGTCGTCTTTCAGCATCGGCAAAACCTTGGGGACCGACCAACGTTCCTGACGGTTGGTTCGAGTGGTGTAAGCGAATTCTCCCATCCCCGGCCCGTCGGGGGTTGTATTCGGACGCTGGAAGACCAGCATCAATCCGTCAGCCGAAATCATGGGGCTCTTCGGCTTCGCCTGAGAGCGCAACTCTGGAATGGCTTGCATTTGTGAAAACGGCTGCGTGACGGATGATCGCTCGGCGTAGGACAGCGGTGCCGCGCTTGCGTTTGTCACATCGACGAAGAAGGATGACATCTCGTCAGCCGTGAACGTCGCCAGTCGAGCGCTGGGCGGCAGCACAAGCTGAGCCGCCCCGAATTTCGAAGATACCGTGTCTCGAGTCGCGCGGTAGACACCAGCTTTCGTCGCGTTTCCAACTTCGCGACTAAAGTACATCGTCAAACCATCGGGTGTCACCCACGCATAAGCGTCGTCCATGCCAACCGTGTTCAGTTCGTCCAACGGTAGCAGGCGCGGTTGTGCCCGGCGGAAGGCGCCGGTTGGTGTCAGTTCGCGAATCCGCACGTTGCGAAATTCGACGGGGGTTTTGAACATCTGCAATCCGATTCGCCCCGTGAGACGATTCGCTCCTGGCATGCGCTTTAACAAATCGGGATCATCGCTCAAGCTCGTTTCGAGGACTGTTGCGCCATCGAAGACCACCCTGATTTCGCGACCCGCCGCTCGAACTTGCACGCGATGCCAGTGATCCGATTTTGGGCTAAGCGGGGGGTCGGGCCCAGCCACTTCGAAGATCGCTCCCGTTTTGTGGGAAGCGGGTGCGCTTGCATGGCGAGGATCGGTCGCGTCGATCAACTGGACCTGCTGAAACTGCCTGCCGCTCTGGTCGGCCTCGGGCCAGGCACGCAGCAAAATACCACTGTCACTGCCTGGCGGGAGACGATATTCCAACTCCAGCTCGAAATCGGCGTATTCCTTTTCTGTCGCCAGCCATCCAGTCCCCGTGCCATCGGCTGTCAACACACCGTTCTTCACACTCCACCCGTCGTCGCCGATTGGTTTCCAGCCGGCCAAATCAACTCCATTGAATAGTGTCAGCCATTGTGTCGCGATCTTGGACGCGTCGATGACCCTTGCTACGCGGAACCCCAAATGGACGTGTCGGGTGACAGGCGAACCCGAGTTACGGCAGGCCGAACGGGCCCACGGAGCACCAGTGACGAAGATCCCTCCTCGCGCCACGCGGCCGCTCCCCGACGATGGGCCGGTCGGGTTGACGTGAACTAATTCCTCGTAATAGTCTTTTTCGAACCAATCCAAGCACCATTCTTGAACGTTGCCGTGGACGTCGAATAGACCCAAGGCATTCGCTTTCTTCAGGCCAACGGCCTTTGTTACATAGCCCCCTTTTTTTGCATACCACGCGTACAGCTCCAGTTGATCTTCTCTGTCTCCGCAACACCAGCGACCCGGATTCCCCGCGCGACAAGCGAATTCCCATTGAGCCTCCGTCGGCAACGTGTAATGCGTTTGTTCCTTTTGGCTCAACCACTCGCAGTACTTGGCCGCGTCGTTCCAAGTCACGTTCACAACCGGCTGATCCGGTTGCTGTTCGTAACCGATGTTCCGCCAATTGAACTCCGGCTTAGGGACATACTCCTCTCCGACGAGGCCCTCAGCACCCCAGCCACTTCCCTCTGCTTCCGTCTTGTAGCCGGTCGCCTCCACAAACCTTTGAAACTGCCCCACAGTCACCTCAGTCGCGCCAAGATAGAACGGATCCGTGATGAGAACCTGATGCTGTGGGCCTTCACTCGCGATGTGAGGAGGGTATCCCGCACCCATCGAGATGTAACGATCGATTTCTTCCTGAGGGCTTCCCATCAGAAATTCGCCTGGCGGGATCAGCGCCAGCTTCATGCCGATTGAGTTCTCAATCTCCACCTCGCTGCCGAGATGCTTGGCCCAGGCTTGCTGATGCTGCTTGGCCTGCTGGGCGTCAAAAGGGGCTTTGGCGAGGGGTGGGGCTGTGTTGGTCGCCGTTGGCTTTGCAGTCAACCCGGCTCGCAACTTCAAATCTAACGGTATCCTGACCTTCGCCAGATAGACAATCGCTTTGTCTCCCTTGTGAGACGAATAGTAGCTGACCCACAGCACGCCGTCTCGCCAGACAAGACCGGGATAGCCCGTTTCCCCACCTGAGGGAAGGCTCAAGAACTCGTCGAGTGAGCCGGATGCTGGATCGAGCCATCCGAGGGCTGTGCGCTGCGGATCGTGGAAGCGCCCACCGACCACGATGCGTCCGTCGGGCAGGCGCACAAGGTTCGGGCCTTCGATACGCTGATTCAAGTCATTCCAGGTCCACTCCTGGTAGGGCGGCTTGCTGGCCCCTAGCATCGCAGTTTTGCTGCCGACGTTGCGGCGGACCAGCGCAAGTAACTCTTGATTCGCAAGGAACAACAGGGACGTTTCCGCCGGCCTGGAGCGGTCTATGAGCTTTGGTACGAGGGTGTCGAATTTCTGCCCATCGTCACTTCGATACAACCGCACCTGTTCCCACGTTTCGGTGTCGTAGCCAGCGCCGTAAGCTTTGCCCTCGTGCCAGGTGACCCGCCACAGCCGCCAGTTCGTTTCGCCAATCTCGATCGGCTCGCCCCAGTCTTTGCCATCGGCGGAATACCACGCATAAGTTTGATCGTGCGCTGGGCGTTCACTGCGTCGTTCCGCGGCTAAAAGCATCAGGCGACCGTCCGCCGCGACCGACAGCTTCGCATCGCGCAGATCGCCACGCGGTGACTCTATCAGATTCGCCGACTCCCATGACTCGCCATCCGCGGAAGTGACGATCCGCAATTTGCCGTCCATCGCCTGACGACCCGCTGCCTCTCGGAAACAGCAATGCCACCGCTCGCGGTAGTAGACCAGATCGGTAAAGGCATTGTGAGCGCTGGCGTCCCCAATCGGACGTACGCTGATGAGTTCTGGCGATGGTACATCCACTCGCACCCAGTTCGCCCCGATAATCTTTCCGTCGTGGCCGTTGTCGGACGAGTCAATCAGCTTGCCGTCTTGGGTTTCGTCACAGTGATACAATGCCAGTGTATGCTTGTCGGATTCGAAGCATTCGTGCGGCTTCGGTGCATCAAACGCTTCGCGGTATCGGGCGAAATCGGAGATGCGCACTTCGTCGATACGGCCTGAAAAAAACAGGGCCGCCCCTCCTTGAGCTTGGCGCTCGGCTCCAATCGATGAAAGCGATCGATTTGTCTCCAATTTTTCCGGCAACTCTTTCTCGTGTACGAGTTGGCCGTTGACGAACAGCTTGACTTTATCACTGTCTACCACTCCCGCCAAATGCACTTGTTCCCGTGGTTTGATCGGTTCGGTTGATCTCACATGAAGATGGGCACCATTGTGCAACGTCGCGCGCAGGTGCCAATTTGAACCATCGTCCGAGATTCTCAATGTCAGCGCGCCGACCACCAAGAGTGTCTGTCTGCCTTGCACGTCGAAGGGTGTGGCATGGGCTTCTATTGTCACAGCGGTTGTCCCGTCGTAAGTAACGGGGATCTCGACGCAGCTGCTCGTCCCGTCCAGTTCTAGTGCGTAGTTGGGTTTGTTATCGGAGGCCAGTCGTTGCCTCGGCTGTTCGACGGTGGTGTCCTTTCCTGTGTCCATCAGAGAGATCACCGCCAGCACCACCAGCAACAGGGCAACAAGACCGCCACCCGCGGCTGCCCAGATCCAAACCGGATTCATCCCTTGTAGGCGCGACTGTACTGTCGGCCGTTGCGGCGGAGCCTGCGGCGGGGGCGAGAGGGTGGGCACTTGTTGCGACGTTCGTGTCGGTTGGGACACTGGCTGGGGATTCGCAAGTGGTGCGGCCTGGCACTCGTATGCCGCGGCCGCGCCAAACAGTTGTTCGATTTCGTTCTTGTCCTTCGACCGTGCCGCACTGGCAGACGACTTTTGTGAACCGTACGACTTGATATAGGCGGTCAGATACTTGGCAAACTCGCCCATTGAGCTAAAGCGGTTCTCAGCCTTCTTGGCCATTGCCTTCAGGCAAATCCGATTGAGTTGGTCCTCAATTTCGGGCCGAAGCGTCGCGAGCGGCTTGGGTTTTTCCTGCGCAATTTGAGAAAGCACCGACAGGAGATCACCTTCAAACGGCAAGCGACCCGTCAACAACTGGTACAGAATCACGCCCAGACTGTAGATATCGCAGGCCGGTCCCATCGCTTCGACATTACCCGAAACCTGTTCAGGCGACATGTAACTCGGCGTGCCCATCAACTGTCCGGATTTGGTTAGCTGCGTGTCCGCCTTGCCCTCTCGGCGCGCCAGTCCGAAATCCATAACCACGGGTTCGCGACGGCGATTGATCATGATGTTGGCCGGTTTAAGATCGCGATGGATGACTCCCTTCTTGTGAGCTTCGTCCAACGCCAGGGCCAATTTGCGGACCAGCATCAGGACCGCGCGGATCGACAAATGCTTGCCCGGCTCGATCAGCCCCGCCAGTGTCTTACCCTCGACAAACGCCATCGCCATGTAGTGGATGCCGCCGGCTTGAGAAACTTCATGAATCGGACAGATATTTGGGTGCTGAAGCGCGGCAATTGACTTTGCCTCACGCCGGAAACGATCGAGAACGGCCTTTTGGTCAGAGCCCTCGAAGAAGGGAACCTTGATGGCAACGCGGCGTTCAAGGTCTGGGTCCTCGGCCAAGTAAACTGCACCCATACCGCCTTCACCAAGCAGCTTGATAATCTTGTAGCGACCAAACTTGTCTGGAAGTCTTCCAACCGCGGATGGTGTCTGCCCCGGTGCATGCGTGTCCGCTGGCGGAGTGGTTTCCGCGTTTCCAGCTTTCTCCGCCAAACTGAAGCGATTGTCACAAGACGGACAAGCAATATCGGTTAACGACCCCTCGCTGTTGATTTCGAACGGTTGATCGCAGTGTGGGCAACCAACCTTCAGCAGCTCTTCGGTCTGAGGAATTGCCAGTCCGACATGCAGCAAACATCTGGTGCAAAGTCCTTCAGGTGCGCTGGCCGGTAACTCAGAACCACATTCAGAACAAAATGCAGTGTTCATTGGTGTCTTCTAATACTGATGGCGTTCATTATGCGCGATTCCGATTGTACACGAAACATTTCACCAGAATGAGTCTATGAACAGAAGCAAACGAAGGTAACAAAGGATGACTTGCCCAACTTCGTTTGCTTCGTTTCCTTCTGCAAAAAGTGGTTTTCGGCTTTTGTGTCGTGTCCAGACTTCCGAAGTTGAAGAAAACTTCGGAAGTCGATCAATTGCATCGCGCTGAGGGAAATCAGGGCCAATCAGAGCGGACGCAGCTCTTTTCCAAGGAATTGAGTTGCGTCTCTCTTTCCCTCACATATTACTTTCGTTGGCAGCGTTTGGATCGCGATGCCGCCTTCTTTTTTGTCTGGGCGCCGGCAGCGGCCGCACAGATGGAAGCGCTCTGCCATTTGGGATGCGCCCTCGCCGGGCGGCCAAGTCGCGTCCGAGGCTACTTCAAGGACGCCAGAAGTGCGGCCACCGTGCGTCGGAGTCGAGCGTCGATTCGCTGGAGGTGCGAGGCTTCCAACGCACAAACCGAGTAAACCGGAAAGTGGCTGACCTTCTTAATCCCGACCGGCAGAAACACCGACTTCCGCCAGAACCGTTTCGACATGCTGCCGAAGACGACCTTGTCGACCACGCGGTCCGCGTTGAACGTTTGAATGACGAGTCCCCGCCGGCCATTAAGAATGCCCTCCGGCGGACCGCCGCTGTCGCTTTGCCGCAGGGCGACGCCGTCGACCAGCACGCGGTCGACCCAACCTTTGAGAATCGCCGGCGGCGCGAACCACCAGACCGGATGCACGATCACGTAAGCGTCCGCCCAACAAACGTCGTCTTGATATGCTGCCGTCAACGGATCCTGCCGCGAATCGACTCGCCCCGCGTGCAATTGCCCCTCCGCAAGTCGCAGCACCGGATCGAAACCGTCGGCCAGCAGATCGTGCGTCCGATGGGCAACACCCGCCTCCAATAGCTGGCCGCGCACCAACTCCAGCAGGTGATGACAGAAACTCGACTCGCGACCGTGGCCGATTACCAGCAGGACGCGCGGCGGACGACTTGATTCGTGGCGGTCAGACATTGCCGGCATGTATCGCTGGTCACTACGCCAGCACTTCCTTGATGACTCGGCCAAACACGTTGGTCAAACGGAAATCTCGTCCGCCATAGCGGTAGGTGAGTTTCGTGTGCTCCAATCCCATCAAGTGGAGAATCGTGGCGTGCATGTCATGTAGGTGCGTTCTTCCTTCCACCGCATTGTATCCCAACTCGTCGGTCGCGCCGTATTGGAAACCACCTTTCACACCGCCACCGGCCAGGAACATTGTATAGCCCTTGGCGTTGTGATCTCGACCGTCCAGATCGTCTTTGCTGGTATCGGGCGTTCTACCAAACTCGCCGCCCCACAAGATGAGCGTTTCGTCCAACAGCCCACGTTGCTTGAGGTCGGCCATCAAACCGGCAATCGGCAGGTCAACCGCAGCCGCGCGGGCTTCGTGCCCTTTCTTCAGTGCGCTGTGTTGATCCCAGAATTCATCGGTGATCTCCACATGGCGAACTCCCGCTTCGATCATCCGGCGAGCCAACAGACATTGGCGGCCATAGTTGTCGCTCTGCTTGCCTTCGCCGATTCCGTACATGTCGAGCGTCGCCTGCGTCTCTTGAGAGACGTCCAACACTTTCGGCAATTCGGACTGCATGCGGAATGCCAGCTCGAAACATCCAATCACTCCGTTTAGCTGCGAATCGGTCTGGTCTTGTTCGGCGTACCGTCGATTGAGATTTTGGATGAGTTCGAGTTGTTGTCTTTGCGAATCGGTCGTGAGGCGAGGGCTGCTAAGGTTGCTGATCTTGGCGTTCTTGATTGGCGTTTTGATGTCACCCAGCGCGGTGCCTTGATAGACGGCCGGCAGGAACGCTGAACCGTAGTTCTTTGCGCCGCCGTTAATCAGCGGCGGTGACATCGAGACGAAACCGGGGAGACTCGCGTTCTCGGTGCCGAGTCCGTAAAGCAACCAAGATCCCAGCGACGGGCGAGCAAAGGCGAAACTTCCGGTGTGAAGTTGCAGCATGGCTGGCGTGTGGTTTGATATATCGGTGTGCATGCCGGAGAAGACACAGATGTCGTCGGCGTGCTTGGCCATGTTGGAGACCAGATCGGAGACCCACAGTCCGCTTTCGCCGCGTTGTTTCCACTGCCACTTCGATGCAACCAGTTTACGTTTGTTCTTTTGAACCTTGCCGTCGCGTTTGTTCAACTCCGGCTTGTACTCAAACGTATCCATGTGAGCCGGCCCGCCTCGCATGTGCAAAAAGATCAAATGCTTGGCCTTGGCAGGATGATGAGGCTGCTTGGGCGTGAGTGAATTGGTGGTGGCTGCTTGCAACGGATTGGAGAGCCCCGCAAACGCAAGGTAACCGACTCCACAAGATGCGGACGTCAACATTTGTCGGCGAGAGAAAATGCGGTTGTTCATGGTCGACTCGGATTGGGATGGCGGGTGAAGTGTAGAACAATTGTCTCAATTGTTTCGCAAGCAATTGGGACAATTGCTCTACACTGCTAATTAACAAAGCGGAATTCGGCGGATGCAAACAGTGCCTGGCAGAACGTCGTCCAAGCTTCCAGTTGTTGTGGATCTTTCTCCGCGTCTGTTTCCAGTTGGGAAAACGACTGCGAGATGAAATCCAGAGCAGCTTGGGACTCGCCCTGTGTGGCAGCGCGGCCATAAGCCGCCAAATAAGCATAGTTGACTCGGTCGCTGGAAACGTCGCCAGCGTTCAATACACGCTTGGCAAGTGATTCGGCTTGTTCAATCACCAACGGGTTGTTCATCAGGAAAAGCGACTGCGTTGGGACGTTGGTCACCATTCGCCGACCTTGCAGGTTGCTGGGGTCGGGAAAGTCAAATGTCTTCAAGAGTCCAGACAGTGAAGTTCGTAAGATCGGCAGGTAAACGCTGCGATGATAAAAAGGAGCGTTGAGCGGTTGTTCGTTAATTCCCCGGCCAACTTCGCCCTCACCAATCTGTGCGACGACGGATGTCTCCGGCCTTTCGTATTCGAGCGTTCCACCGGCAACCAGTAGTGCATCCCGCAACGCTTCCGCTTCCAGCCGACGCCGATTCGCTCGCCAAAGCAGTACGTTGTCGGGGTCCTTCTTGAAGGCGGTGCTGTCGGGCTTTGTGGATAGCTGGTAGGTGCGTGAGAGCACGATGGCGCGAATGAGCGATTTTCGAGACCAGCCATTCTCGACAAATCGAACCGCGAGGTGGTCGAGAAGTTCAGGGTGAGATGGCTTGGCGCCCATCGCTCCAAAGTTGTCAACCGTGTCAACGATTCCTCGACCGAACAGGTGATGCCAGATTCGGTTCACGGCGACACGAGCGGTCAGCGGATTTCCTTTGTTGGCGATCCACTGAGCGAGCTGCAAGCGACCGCTGTGGTTGTTTGAGATTTCAATTTCCGGGACTGTGCTAACGCAACTCAGGAACCCACGTGGAACGACCTCGCCACGCTGGCTCTTTTCACCTCGGATGAGGATCGCGGAGTTGGCAGGTTTGGCCGAATCGGCGACGCCCATGGCAAGCTCAACTTTAACGGCGTCGAGCTGCGAATTCAGTTGGCGGAGTTGATCTTCCAGCTCTTTGAGCTTCGCCTCGGCGTCTTTCAATGTTTGTTCGCTATTCGGTTTCTTGGCAGTAGCCCGTTTCAGAGTCTGCAGACGTTTGGCGGCAGCGCTGCGTTGCTTCTTGACTTGATCGGCCCGTTTCTGGAGCGCATCGGCTTCCTTTAATTTCTGCGGGGCTTGATCGCCGAGGACCATCCAAAGTTTGGCGGCGTCGGCCATGGACTTGGGGCGCCTGGTGCCGCCACCGTAGAACGTTTGGGTGCTGTCAAAAATCCCAGCCAGGGAATAGTAGTCGGCGGTCGGAATCGGATCAAACTTGTGGTCGTGACAGCGAGCACAATTTGCGGTCAAACCAAGGAAGCCGCGAGTAACGACGTCGATCTGATCGTCCACCATGTCCTGTTGGAGGTTGCCGCCCGACAGCGGCTTGGAGCCAATGGCGAGCAGGCCCGTGGCGATCTGGTACTGCTTGCGTTGCTCAGGCGAATCCGCTTCCAGCAGATCGCCCGCAATCTGCTGGATGACGAATTGATCGAAAGGAAGGTCGTTGTTCAACGCGTCAATCACCCAGTTGCGATACCGCCAAGCATACGGGTACAAAACGTCTCGACTCTGGCCATTCGATTCCGCGTAACGTGCCACGTCCAACCAATGGCGTCCCCACCGCTCGCCGAATTGCGGAGAGACCAGCAGGCGGTCGACGAAGTCGATAAACGCTGTATCCGGAGACGACTCGATTGCCGTTTGGAATGCGCGGATCTCATCGGGAGTCGGTGGGAGTCCAATCAAGTCGAAGTGGACTCGGCGAAGCAACGTCGAGGGATCGGCTTCAGCAACGGGTGTCAGCCCCTCGGCGTCGAGTTTCGCTCGAACGAAGTTGTCCAAGTCATCTTTTGACCAGGTTGGGTCCTTGATGCTGGGAACCGTGGGTTTGGTGATCGGCAGCAGTGACCAAAGTTGATCGGCGGCCAAAGCGACGGGCTTGTTGTCCTGTGGCATCTTAACCGGCTTAATCCGAGGATCGGGAGCGCCCATCTGCACCCATTTGCGGAAGTCGGCGATTACGTCATCGGGTAGTTTCCCTTTGGGGGGCATTTCAAAGTCTTCGTACTCGATGCTGTTGAGCAGCAAACTCTCTTTGAGGTTGGTGAGAACGACGGCGGGGCCCGTTTCGCCGCCCTTGAGTAGCCCAGCTCTGCTGTCGAGTAGAAGGCTGCCTTCAATCTTCTTGGAATCCGTGGAATGGCATTCGTAGCAGTGCTTTACCAGCACCGGCCGGATTTTCGCTTCGAAGAACGCTAGTCCCGCGGACTTGGATTCCTCAGAATCCGCACCCAAGGAAACACGGATCGAGAGCAAGATGATGCTGCAAAAAGCCAAAGGGATAACAATCAATCGTTTGAACATAAGCGTGGTTAACCCGTTAGGTAGGATGAAATCGGGTCTGGGAGTGCATGTCTGAGTTTAAATATGTTCGGCGAATTGTTCAAGCAAAGGTTCAACACAATTCGGCCGAGATTGTCGCTCAATTGCGTTTAGCCACTCAAACTGAGGGGTTCACAATTGAAACGCCATTGGCTCAGAAGGTGAGATCAGAAACAAGGCGAAAGCTCCGGCGCGCGCGGCTTTAGCCCTTCTTACTTGGAATTGCACCGTTGTTTGCGCCGCCCGGTCGCGAGCAGTGTGTCGTTGACCAACTCAGTCGGCGTCGGCAGCTCTATGGACGTAGATTGAGAGGTCGAGAATATCACTCGTAAACTAGCCTATTTTATTTACTTTTGTTAGTCGTTAATTACAATCTAGTCGTGTAGCCCACCAATCGCACACGATCGTGGTGGACTACATCCGGCAATCGAATGTTGCGCTGTCCAACCACTTACCTGAGGAGTACTACGAGATGAACCGCACTATTTTGTCTGGAGTTTTGATTTTTATTGGACTGATTGGCATCGCGCTATCGGGCGGTCAGCGAGAGGCGATGGGGGGACATCGCTTCCATGGTTGCTGTGGCTGCTCGGGCTGTTACGGATGCGATGGCTGCTTCGGTTGTGACGGCTGTTATGGCTGTTACGGCTGTCATGGCTGTCATGGTCGCCGCCGAATTTTTGGGCACCACGGCTGTTTTGGATGCCGCGGCTGTCATGGTTGTCACGGTTGTTATGGATGTCATGGATGTCATGGATGTCATGGATGTCATGGATGTCATGGATGTCATGGATGTTGCGGGGGTGTTTACATGACGCCTGCTGTTCCGGTCGAGAGCGAGCCTGATACTGATACTGATGCCGGTACTGATGCCGGTACTGATGCTGGTACTGATGCTGGTACTGATGACGCAGGCGATGAGGGCAGTACTCTGCCGGCTCCGGACGAGGCTTTTCGCAACAACAGCGGCATTCTCAAGGTGAGCGTGCCAGCAAGTGCCAAGATTTACGTCAATGGTCATCTCACGAAGACGACCGGAACGGACCGCACCTACATCTCCCGGAACTTGCGGCCAGGCAACGGGTACACTTACGAGGTACGAGCGGAATTGATGGACGAGGGCAACAAGATTCAGCAGACCAAGTTGGTTGAGATTCGAGCCGGCCAGACGCGCTCGTTGGCGTTTGATTTAAGGTCGGAGAATCCTGTTACCACACTAACGTTGAACGTGCCCACGGACGCGAAAGTTGTGCTCGCTGGCGCTAAAACCAAGACAACTGGTGCCCTTCGAACATTCTCGACCAAGAAGTTGGCTTCCGGCCAAGAATGGTCCGAGTATAAGGTAGTCGTCAGCATTGACCAGAACGGCCAAACGCTGACCAAAGAGCAATCCATCACGCTCAAAGCGGGTGACAGTCAAGACTTGACGTTCGACTTCAACGAAGCAAGCGTCGCGGCGGCTCGTTAAGCCAGACAGATCGCTTGTACGGATTCTTGGCAACCTATGTTGCTCAACCCCCGCTCAGATGAGCGGGGGTTTTTGTTTGTTGCCACTTGCGATAAGACGAATACTTGGTTGACTGCATCTTCCGGGGACAAAAACCGGACATCACACCCGAAGATGGACGAAAGGCGATGGAGATCGCCCTCACAGCGAGTTGAAAAAAACAGCATCTCCACTAAGCTGGCGGGATATTCTCGGAGCCACCCCCTCAAACATCTTCCCCGCCACGAATGAAGTTCCTCTTGACGACGATCGGCACCGTCGGTGACATCAACGGTTTCTTGGGAGTCGGCGATTGTCTGCGCAAGCGCGGACATGAGGTGACGTTCATCACCAACCCGCGCTACGAAGCTCTCGTCAAAAAGGTCGGCGTTGATTTCATTCCCCTGGGGGACAAAGCCGAGCTTACCGAGTTTCTCGATCATCCCGATTTCTACAACAACTCAAAAGGTTGGAAGCTGTGTCTGCAACCGCTGTTCCTCAGCCCGATGAAACAGCAGTACGAAATCGTGGCGAATTGCTACGTGCCAAATGAAACCGTCGTGGTTGGTTCATGCTGGGCATTTGGTGCCCGCATCGCACATGAAAAGATCGGCGTTCCGATGGCGACCATTCATTTGGAAACGCAGAACGTCCGCAGTCTTTATCAAACGCCGCTGATGCCGCCCCCGATGGTGGTGCGCGATTGGGTACCGCAATTTGCCAAACGCATACAGTTTTGGCTGGCGGACCGTTGGTTCATCGATCCGCGATTGGTGCCCGCGACGAATGAGTTTCGTCAATCGCTCGGCCTTCCTCGCGTGAAGCGATTGCTGAACGGCTGGTGGAATTCGCCTCAACGAATCATCGGGCTGTACCCAAACTGGTTCTATCCGCCGCAACCGGATTGGCCGTCGCAAATGGTGCTGACCGGATTTTCGAATTGGGATCAGGGACAAGCGGCTGAAATTCCTCGCGAATTGGATGAGTTCATGGCCGCGGGTGAGCCGCCAGTCGTGTTCTACGTCGGGCTAAACAATATCCATGCGCATCGATTTTTTGAAGCTGCGGCTGCGGCATGTGCGGCGCTTGGCGAGCGTGGCGTGTTGGTTTCGACAACGGAAGATCAATTGCCTGATCCATTGCCTGGTGGCGTGCAGCGATTTTCCTATGTGCCCTTTCGATCTGTGTTACGGCGATCTCGGGCCATCGTGCATCACGGGGGACGCGGCACGGCATCTCAGGCGCTCGAAGCCGGCATTCCGCAAGTTGTCACGCCAATGACCTTTGGGCAGTTGGACACGGCGTTCCGCCTCAAAAGTTTGGGAGTCGCTGAAATCGTCAAGCCGCGTGCAATGAGCCCCCAATTGCTAACAAAAAGACTAAGGACGTTGCTCGCATCTGAAGGTGTTTCGGCACGCTGTGAGGAACTTGCCAGCAGGTTTGCGGGGTCGGATCCGCTTGAGCAAACCTGTGACTTGCTGGAAGAATTGGTCGGAACCGACGCAAGGTAACTGGTGCCCCATCAAAGCGATACCTTAGGGTTGGCGGTAGTGGAATTCGCCAGAATTCCATTGCCGCACACCGGTGGCATTCGGGATTCTGGCGAATCCCACTACTCCAGGATTTGGCTTTGACGGAGCACTAGCCTGCGGAATCACCGTTGACTACGATGGCAAGTTCGTTCGGAGTTTTCATTAGGCGTGTGGCTTAAACGAGGACATTATGCAGGTTTCAGTCGAGGAAACGAAAATCCGTGATCTTGTGATCGTTCGTCACCAGGTGTTTCACGACGATCGTGGGTTCTTTCAAGAGGTTCACCGCGAGGACGCGTTTCGAGACGCGGGACTTGATCTGACGTTTGTACAAAGCAACCACTCGGGTTCGTCGAAAGATGTGGTCCGAGGCCTGCACTTTCAATGGGACCCGCCCATGGGGAAGATGATGCGCGTGACTCGTGGCGAGGCATTCCTCGTCGCCGTCGACATTCGCAAAGGTTCGCCCACTTTGGGCCATTGGCACGGTGAACTCCTGAAAGAGTATGACGGCAAACAACTTTACGGGCCGGCCGGATTTGCTCGCGGGTTTTGTGTGTTGTCGGACTACGCAGAAATCCAATACATGTGTACGGGAACTTACAACCAGCAATGCGAGTCAGGGATCCTGTGGAATGACCCTGAGATCGGCATCCAATGGCCCGTGGCGGATCCTGTACTTTCCGCAAAAGACAAGGATGCTCAAACGTTGTCCGAGTGGTTGGGCCAAAGCGATGCCGATCAATTCACGTATGTCGAGTAACTAAATAATCGAAATCGAGTTCATCAATGAAAATTCTTGTTGCCGGCGGCGCCGGCTATATCGGTTCCACGCTCGTTCCACGGCTGCTTGGCCGAGGCTACGAAGTTGATGTGGTCGACCAATTGTGGTTTGGCAACTTCCTTCCGTCCGAGGTTGGCTTGATTCAACGCGATTTGATGACGTTGGAGGCGAGTGATTTGGATGGCTACGAGCAAGTGATTTTTCTGGCGGGATTGTCCAATGACCCGATGGCCGAGTACTCGCCTCGCCGCAATTTTGTCGAGAACGCCGCCGGACCTGCTTACTTGGCGTACGCTGCGAAGCAAGCTGGGGCGAAACGGTTCATCCACGGTAGATCTTGCTCGGTGTATGGCTACACGGTGAACGAACTTTACGACGAACAAAGCCCGACGGTCTGTGCCTATCCCTACGGCATCTCGAAGCTGCAAGGCGAGTTCAGCGGCCTGCAACTTGAAGACGACACGTTTTCCGTAATCGGATTCCGCAAGGGAACGGTTTCAGGCCACAGCCCGCGCATGCGATTCGACCTGATCATCAACACGATGTTCAAATGTGCCGTCGTTGACAAAATGGTAACCGTTAATAATCCGGCGATCTGGCGACCGATTCTAGGAATCGAAGATGCGGTTTCCGCCTATGTGCGAGCCGTCGAAGCACCGCTGGAAATCTCCGGTGTGTTTAATATCGCGTCGGGAAATTTTACGGTCGGTGAAGTTGCCGACTACGTTCAGCAGGGCGTCAAGGAGCACCTGGGGATCGAAGCAAAGATGACGATCAAACACATGGAGGACTTCCGTAACTACAAGGTCAGTTTCGACAAAGCCCAAAATGTTCTCAGTTTCAAACCTCGCTATGATGTGGAGAAGATCGTACGCGACCTTGCCCAACACATCGACGAGTACGGCGATTTCTCGGACGAGCGCTTCTATAACATTCGCAAATTCAAATCTTTGCAGGGGGATTCGTGATGCGAATTGCCGTCACCGGCGCTAACGGCCAACTTGGCACCGACGTTTGTTCGGTGTTTCGCGAGGCCGGTCACACGGTTACCGCTTTGACACATGAAGACGTCGAGATTGCCGACCAGCAGCAGGTGACTGCCGCGTTGGGCAATATCAAGCCTGACGTCGTTATCAACACAGCGGCAGTGCACAACGTGGAAGCGTGCGAAGCGGATCCTGACCAGGCGTTTCGCGTGAACGCCGTTGGAACGCGCAACCTGGCCATTGGATGCGAAGCCGTATCCGCACGATTCATGCACATCAGCACGGACTACGTTTTTGATGGAGCAAAACGCGCTCCATATGTCGAGACCGATGCTCCCGGCCCCTTGAACGTCTATGCCAACAGCAAAGTGGCCGGCGAGTTTTTCGCGCTCTGCGAATCGTCGCGCCATTACGTGGTTCGCGTTTCCGGTTTGTTCGGATCGTCCCCCTGCCGCGCCAAAGGTGGGCGCAACTTCGTTACAACGATGCTCAAACTCGCAAGCGAACGCGACGAAGTGCGAGTTGTTGATGACGAATTTGTTTCGCCTACCTACACAATCGACGCCGCACGGCAATTACTCCACTTGTTGGGCACCGATTCCTTCGGCATTTATCACATGACAGGTGAAGGATCTTGTTCGTGGCACGAGTTCGCCGCCAAGATCTTTGAGCACAGCGATGATGTCAATGTCAAACTATCCAAGGCCGAGCCTGGCGAATTCCCCGTCAAAGTGCGCCGCCCGATGTACACCGTTTTGAGCAATTCCGCAATGCAATCCGCGGGACTTCCCACGATGCCATCGTGGGAAGATGGATTGCGACGTTTTCTCGCCAGTTTTGGCGGCCAAAATCAAACCGGTTGACCTCTCACATTTCAACCGATGGATTTCTTAACGGCCAGCCGATTGCCGATGTCATTTGACCTTGTGCTAATCGCAGCAACGATTCTTCCTGCCGGTACCGAGGATTTTCACGATCGAGAAGACCAGGTTGCGGCCTTCGGGGCGGTTGCGGGCATCGAATTCCCATTGATACCGCAGCGCGAAGATGAGGCCAGCCGGCTCATGAAAGTACTGTGCTTCAGGGCCGATCGAGAAGTAGCGGTCATGGACGCTTGGGTCGTACGTCACCGCCGCACCGGTGTCGTCGCTGACTTGCCAGTGGCAGTAGCCCGAGACTCCGACGTCCCAGACCTTGTTGAGGTTCTTGGCCACGCCCCACTCGATGTGAAAGTCGTCACCGGGACGGATCGCAATCTTGCTCCGCTCGCTGTTAGTTTCATACCGCGCTAGTGCCGATGCCGACCAGGTCTTCTCGCAGTCGAGGTAAACCGTCCCGCCCAACGTGAACATGCCCGTCCAAAAATCCTTGCCTGCGTTGGCTGGATCGCCCACGTCAAAGTCTCCTGTCGGCACCCAAAAGCCCGCGGCAGCCACGGTGTCGTAATAATCCCCGTGCCAACCGAGCAGCAACGGTTCGACGAAGATGTCGCCAATGCCCGTGTGCGAGTTGCTCACGCCCAGTCCGGGGATTTCGATGTCCGTGTAGATGAGTGGCACCAGGATGTCCCAGCCGTAGTCGGCGCCGAGGAATTTTTTCTCGGTGATCCAGATGAAGCGCGGGGCCGTGGCGAAGACATCGACGTCAAACCCGCCGGGAACCGTGCCGCCCCCGGCGTCCGCCAGCTTGTCGGATTCGTAGTAGAAGTTGTACCACTTGAGATACTTGCCCGGTCCGGGAATCGACGCCGCTTTGATCCCTTCGGCACCAGGTGGATAGTGGCTGGTCTCTTGGCCTGGGACGTAGCCACCGGTCAGTAACACCAGCACCGCGGTCAAACATAGTATTCTCATGATCCCCTCGTGACTGGTTCCTTGCCAATCACACGTCGGCGCGGGGGCAAGCCCCAAAACAGCCGTGTCCGTCTCGCCTTAGCCCGGATTATTCATGAACCACCGTCCAAACGACGTAATGTTTTTTGTGAAAAGGAGTTGCGGCTATCTTGCCTA
>CAYFJO010000109.1:0-27177 GCA_964343305.1 uncultured Pirellulaceae bacterium
ACCCACCGATTATTCTTGACAAATCCGAGGCAGTTGATTTTCCGTACAGCAACTAACTACGATCTGACGGCAAGCCTTTGTTATCAAGTCGATGACGCCCAGCACCCGGTTGCCAACCGAATCGAACTGGACCAGGTCGACAACACCGCCCGCAGTTGCGCCGGAACCGAACTGCAAGAGGTTGGACAAACCGACGCAGTTTCGGGTTTCGCCGAGATGCAGGCGGTGAAGGAGACCTCCGCAGCTGCGTCACCACATCGATAACAACTTGGTCTTGGACATCGAAGCCCCACTCCGACTACGCCCTTCGCGACACATGTGGGCGTGACCGATGAAGTTTTGGACTGGGCTAAAACCGCCGAGGTCGATCTACCCGGAGCGGATTGCGTGCCGTGGCACTCACTTACATGTCTGCGTGAGTATCGCAGCAGTCGTTTGCCTCGTTGAGTTCGTAATTGAGGACGTTGCCGCGACGGTCGACTTCAAAGGAACAGCAGTCATTCAAGATGGTTCGGCAAAGCTCGTGGCGTTCTTCGTCTTCGGGCATTTCATCCGACTCAGCTAATCGTAATTTTATCGTAGCGATTTTCAAACTGAAAGCGCGCACGCTCCGATTGCTTGGGGGTTATCTCGCCTTGAATGCGGGATTCCAGAACTTCCCATCATTTGTAATGAAAATCCCCAGCAAATCTTGGTTCGAAATCGTTGCGCTCACTATTCCACCGAGCCGCTAGATCAAATTCGTCGTAGAGTTGTTTGAATTTTTCCTGCTGGGGACTACCGGGCTCTCCAAGGAAAGGCAAAATGTGGACGCGCCAACTGAGGAGTGCTCTGCCGTCAGGGCCGGTGGGGTAGAACGGCGCAAGCGTTTTGTGCTGATCTCCGTACCTCAATTGAGCGAGTACGATCTTTTTGATATTGTCGAGCGATTGACGCTCATCAATGACCCTGTCTGGTTGGGGGCGATTGATTTTCATTTCTTTGTATTGCTCGCCGCCTGACACGACCGTTTTTCCGTTCGGAGAAAATACGACCGAGGAGACGCCGTTTTTGTGTCCTTGCAAATCGTGGATTACGTCGCCGGTCTCAACGTTCAGCAAATTCACGTGCGGACTGTCGCCCGTCGCCGCCGCAACGACGTGTCCATCTGGACTTACATCAGTGCAAGAGAACCGTCCTTCCAATTTGAACTGAAACGGGCTTCATCTGCTTTGCGTGTCGTTGATGTGGCAACGGTTTGGTAGGTTCAAACCAGTATATGCTTGTTTTTCGCATCGCCAAAAAATGCCAATGTGGAGGGTGATTGTTTGTTGCCCGTCGAATCCAAGGAACGAACATTTTGCAACATCGAGTGTCAACACACATACTAGCATCCCGCAACCACGACCCACCGAGATTTTAAACATGCCGAGTTCTGACGAATTTCACCAGCATTATCAAAGCGGAATTGAGGCTAAGCGGCTTGCGGCTGGCCTTGGCATCATCGAACTTCAACGGACTCAAGCGATCGTCAAACGCTACCTTCCCCAGGCACCTGGCGTCATCTACGACATTGGTGGTGGTCCGGGAGCTTACGCGGCTTGGCTACTTGGCCTTGGACATTCGGTACACCTTGTCGATCCAGTTCCGCTCCACATTGGACAAGCCAAGGAAGCGATGGCAAACGCGGCGACTGGCGATTGGTCAGCAACAGTTGGGGACGCGCTTTCACTTTCATTTCCCGACGACGCAGCGGATGTTGTGTTGCTGCTCGGTCCACTCTACCACCTGACGGAACGTGCCGATCGAATTGCGGCACTTTCCGCGGCGCGGCGTGTTCTTCGCCCCGGCGGATTCATTTTTGCGGCTGCGATTTCGCGTTTTGCCTCGCTCCTTGACGGAATGGCCCGCGACCTGCTTGACGACCCCGACTTTCGGCCCATCGTCGAGCGTGATCTCAGCGAAGGTCAGCATCGCAATACGACGGACCATCCGAGTTACTTCACGACGGCGTTCTTCCACCATCCCGATGAGTTGCGGTCGGAACTCGAATGCGCAGGACTCGATGTTGAATCAATTCGCGGCATCGAAGGACCGACATGGATTCTTCCCGATGTGGCCAAACGCTGGGAAGACGAGAAGCGTCGCGAGCTTTGGATGCAGTTGCTGGAAAAAGTTGAAACTGAATCCTCGTTGCTTGGAGTCAGCGCTCATTTGCTTGCCGTCGGAAGGAAGGCTCAATGAAAGACGCCGACACGCCTGGACATTTTACGAGCCCACGTTGGCCAAGGAGCTAGGTTTGATCTGCCGTGACGGTGAAATATTGCCAACGCCCTCGGCGATTGATCCGGAATTCACAGAAGAAGACGTTGAAGTCGCAGAGGCAGACACCTCGCTTCCCATTCGTCGTACAAGTCGTTTCAGAAAGTGCAGAGGCTGACGAACGCGACGAAAACAAATGAGGCGAGCGGTGTGACAGTCGCTCTTCGTGTCGCGACAAATGGCATCTCTTTGGACAAAAATGAGTTTCTTGGTCAAATCAATGAAAGATCCGGCGCGCGGCGTTGAGTATCTCTATGGCGAGGAAAATGCATGCAGGAAACTCCGGAAACGCGAGCCAGTTTGCTGGTGCGGATGCGCGACCCGCGCGATGGGAAGGCGTGGGCGGAGTTTGTGCAAATTTATGAGCCGGTGGTTTATCGGTTGGCTCGCGGGAAGAGTTTGCAGGATGCTGACGCTTGCGATTTGACTCAGCAAGTACTGATAGCAGTTTCGTCTCGCGTCGAGCAGTGGGATCCCGATCGATCGAAGGGTTCGTTTCGTGGTTGGCTGAATCGCGTGGCCCGGAATTTGATCGTGAATTTGATGATCAATCGTCGGCGGCATCCACGTGGTAGCGGCGACTCGGATGTGCAGCGGATGTTAGACGAGCAGCCGGCGCCGGCGGGTGAAGAGTCGGCACTGTTTGACGTTGAGTATCGGCGGCAGTTGTTTCATTGGGCGGCCGAACAGGTTCGTGGTGAATTCCGTGAGGCAACTTGGAATGCCTTTTGGCGGACATGCGTTGAGGGCGCTGAAGTCAAACAAACTGCGCAGCAATTCGATATGTCGGTCGGCGCCGTTTACATCGCGCGCAGCCGCGTGCTGTCGCGACTACGTGAGAGAATCGAGCAACTTGAGAGGGAATCGTAAATGAAAACTCAAACCAACGAATGTGACCGAAAGCGGTTGGAGTTGCTTCTTGCAGGTCAACTTAGCGAGACGGAACAGTCTGACGCGGCGCAGCATTTGGATTCGTGTGTGTCGTGCCAGCACGAATTAGAGCGACTAGCTGGCGACCAGACTTGGTGGAGCGACGCTAGTTCGTTGTTGAGACCACAATCTACTGATCGCGAGAAATCGGATGAGGAATATTGTCACCTGAGTTCGGCGATGCTTCTCTCGACCGATGAATTGGGTCCCGTGGAGTTCACGCTGGACTTTCTCGAACCGTCGGACAATCCAGCGATGATCGGGCGGTTGGGCGAGTACGAAATCCTTGAGATGATCGGCCGCGGCGGAATGGGCGTCGTGCTAAGAGGCTATCAGCGCGAGTTGAGCCGATACGTGGCAGTGAAGGTGATGGCGCCGCATTACGCCAGCCATGGTGCTGCACGAAAACGGTTTGCTCGCGAAGCGCAGGCCGCGGCGGCTGTCGTGCATCCGCATGTCGTTGCGATCCACAGTGTCGATGCAAAGGCAAAATTACCGTATCTTGTGATGCCGTACGTCGCAGCGAAATCACTCCAAGCCCGCATCGACGACGATGGCCCGCTGGAGTTGAAGGAGATTCTTCGCATTGGCAAGCAGGCGGCGGAAGGGTTGGCTGCCGCCCACGCTCAAGGATTGGTCCACCGCGACATTAAGCCGGCAAACATCTTACTGGAAGACGACGTGGGTCGCGTGCTGTTGACTGACTTTGGACTGGCCCGCGCCGTGGACGACGCAACGATGACGCGCAGCGGTGTCATCGCCGGCACTCCTCAATATATGTCACCTGAACAAGCCCACGGCCAGGCGATCGATCACCGCGCCGATCTGTTTAGCCTCGGCAGCGTGTTGTACGCGATGTGTGCCGGACACCCGCCGTTTCGTGCCGAGACGACGATGGGCATTTTGCGGCGGATTTGCGAAGAGACACCGCGGCCGGTTTGCGAAGTCAATCCCGACGTGCCCGATTGGTTGGAGTGGATCATCGAAAGGCTTCACGCGAAGGACCCCGACGATCGAATTCAATCGGCAGCAGAAGTTGCCGAGTTGTTAGGTAATTGCCTCGCTCACGTTCAACAACCGACGGTTGTTTCACTCCCGAATTCGTTGATCGACGCGCGGGTGAAGAAACGGAAAAGCAATCGACGGCCGCGCGTTCTCGCGTGGTTCGGCTCGATCACGGTCGCGTGTCTGGTCGTCCTGATGCTCGTGATCTCGATCAACAATCGTTTCACTGATGACGATCGCGTTACGCCACAAACACCCACGAACGATGCGGTGTCAAGAAATGACGCGCCGACTACAGTCGACCCAAGTTTGCCGTCCGCGGTTTGGAACGATGGCGCAGCGGAGATGATTCTCAACATCGATCACGATTCCGAATTGCTTGAACGGCAAGTCGAGCGATTCTGGGATGAATCCGCATCGACGACAAATGTTCTCAACCAGTCAATTGAAAATGCGACCACGCAAGGAGACTAAACGATGAAACGTTCCACCCTCTTATCTCTTCTACTTGTGACGCTTGCACTCAGTTCTGTCGCGACGACTTCGGCACAACAAGAGTCGACGCTTTCAGAGACCCCCGCGCGATCCGCCCGTCGCGATCCGCGCGCGGTTGTCGAGGCTTTCGTCGCGGCAGTTTTGACGGGGCGAGTCAGCGACGCGTTGGCACTCGCAGAGTCCGGCAAGGCGCCCAGTTCGGCGGAAGAAATCGGCAAAATGCAAGAGATGCTGAACGTGAGGTCGCTCAAGATCACGACGGTGCTTTGGGCCGACAAAGAGGGGCGAGCGTTAGCCATCTCCGCGCCAGTCACAATGACGAAACCAAATCCGGATGGCCAAGATACCGGCTGCCTGGCGTTTCAGGTGATTCAATCCGGTGGCGGTTGGCGAATCAAAGACATCGATTTCGAAACCGCTGTTGGCAAGACGATCGAGCAGTTCAAGCAAGATCATCAGAAGGTGTCAGAGATTCCCTCGGCGAGGGTCTCAACGGTGGATTCCATCGCAACAGGTGGCATTCCGTCAGGTCATCGCGTCTTCATGATCAAGCCGGTACCGCACACGGGCGTCACACGAATCGTCCGGCCTGGCGACTACGTTGCCGTGTTGCTGATGCAAGTTTTCGAGCATGAGGAGAATACAACGATTGAAACCAAGTTGATTGTTCCCAGCATTCGCGTGTTTTCAGTTGATCGAACAATAACACGTGGCGGGCCAGATGGATGGGCTACGGACGTAGCTCTGGTGGGAACTGCTGAGCAACATCAGATGATCTCGGCGGCGAGTAAACTGGGCAAGCTCCATTTGACTTCGCCAATCGCTCTTAGCGCCGAAAACGAGAATGCGGTCAAGGCAATCGACGTAATTCGAGTCGCGTCTGATTTAATCGCGGATGCCAAAAGAACTGAACCCGCCGACTTGATTGCCCAGCAATATCGTGAGCTGGGGCAAGGGAATGCAACAGCGAAACAGCTTGCCGATATGAAAAAGGAACTGCGAATCGCTGTCGTGAAAGCCTTCGAAGCTCGACAGCAAGTACAGCGCGACGAACTGGTCAGGTTGCAACAGCGGCTCATGCGCATCCAGCGATTGATCGAATCGCGTGATCAGATCAAGGACAAGATCATTGATCATCGCGTCGAAGAATTGCTGAATCCTGCACTTCGTTGGAACGACCCGGAAGAAACGAATTCTAAAACAACCACATCAAACTCGGTGTCGGATGCCGGCCACACAAGGTTGGTGCCGCAAGGCGTCCGCGCGATTCGAGAAAAATTGAGCCAGCGTTGGCGGTTGGTTGAGCAACAGTTCAAGTCGGGCGAAGCAGCGTTAGGCGATGTGCTTAACGCTGCCAAGCAATTCCACGAAGCCGAAGCGGCCACCGCAACCACTCCGCAGGAACGGCGAGACGCTCAGCAGCGGCAATTGAACAACTTGCGGGAAATCGTCCAGAACTGCAAAGCGCGTTACAAGGCCGGAGAAGGTTCCCTGACAGACGTTCTGGCAGCGGAAGCCGAATTGCTCAAAGTGGAAGCTCAATCGAGTCCCGTATCCACAAGCGAGACTCCGCGGACGACAACGAATAATGCAGATGCGTCACCCGCCGCAGACACCACGATCGTGCTGACGGGCGACTCAGAACGGATTCAAGGCGTGTGGAATTGCGTCTCGTATGTTCAATGTGGAAAACCCGTCAGTGCTACGAAACTCAAGATAGTCTCAATCTCGTTTTCGGGACGGGGGTTTTCCATCGTTGATGGAGAGCGAGCGCGAATCGGAAGGTTCAAATTGTGGCCAGACAAGACGCCACGACGAATTGACCTGACCGAGACCGACAACCCGAAAGGTGGCTCACAATTAGGAATCTACGAATTTCGGGACGATCAACTTTGGATTTGCATGTCGGACAATGCCGAGCGACCAACCGCTTTCGAATCGAAACTGAAAACGCCAAGCACTTTCTTTATGAGATTTGAACGAACCAAAGTTGGCGTAGACGTGGAACGGAAACTCCAACAAGGGAATGCAGCAATCAAACTTCCTGATGGCGTAGATGTAGAGAGCTTTGTCTGGGACGTTTTGGGAGTCCGGCTGCGACCTTCGCCCTTGCAAGAGCACAGCCGATATCGAGGTGGAATGCTGATCACTCAGATCCGCCAAGACAGCCCTGCGGCGAAGGCGGCCATGCGTGAGGATGATGTTCTCGTTGGACTTCACCATTGGGAGACGCTGTCAAACAAAAATGTCGCTTTTGCGCTAGGTAGTGCCGATCATATCAAAGACCTCGACAGCAAATTGAAGTTCTACATACTGCGCGGAAATGAAACGCTGTATGGAACGTTGATGCTGCACCGTTCAGATGTCACTTCAGTAGAAAACAACGGCGACACAGACCCACCGGCGAATGGCCAAGATTCAAACGAAGGATCCGCGTCACAATTCGATTGGACCACGCGTAACACCATCGCGACCAATCACTCAACGGTCGAGTCCACATGTTCGTGAATTGGGAACAGCCGAAAAAAGACGGATGAAACGTCGCGCGTCGTCACTGCGTTTTCTTCGAGTCCTTTAACTTGATCGGTCCCAATTCCCACTCTTGTGACCAAACGACATTGCCGCGCTGGTAATCATATTCTCGAAGCACGAGTATGGCTTTTGCAGTCGGTTGTCCTTCGTACCGACCGCCGCCCATGGATCCAAAGACGACGTCAGTTTCGCTATCAAGGCCGCGCGATCCCCAGGAGTTACCGAGTCTTGATGGATTGCGATTGATTCCGAACGCAGATTTGTTCTGCACCCACGCATTCTTTGGAAAATGAAAACGGCTCGTGACAACGATTTGTAATTCGCGCACGCCTCGTTTGATTCCTGGTTGATCGAGTTCGACGAGTTTCACGTCCATAAATGCACCGATGATCGACCTTTTGCAGTCGCCCGAAAGCTGCCCGTTCTTCCACAACTCGCTGAGTGTAGTCTTGGCAGTCGACGAACGCGGATCGGTCTCGGACGTCGCACGTTTCAGTAGGTGGTTTTCCCGAACGGATTGTTCGAATAACCATAAGCGATTCAGAATTTTTTTTGACGATGCGTCGGCCGACTCGTAACTCACCAGCCAAGCGTCAACCCCGCTGGTGCTGCTCAAGTCGTATTGACGCTGGAACTTCACGCGGGCGGCGGCCCACCAATCGGTCGTCGGATCGAGTTTCTTGCGGTCGAAGTCTAAACCAGTCACGTCGCGCAAATACGACTGTGCTTGGCTTGCTGTCGGATGATCGGAAGTTGACCAGTCGATTAGCAACGGCAACAGTCGCGGATGGAAAAAGGCGTGATTCGCGCCCAGCAAGGTGTAGCCGAGGTTGCTAGAGATTCCTTTGCCGCGTTGCTGCCGAGCCAGCGCCTCTTTCGTCAGCGACTCGAGCGACGCGATCGCCTTTGGATTTCGCGGCCAGTACTGTGAGCTGTCACTCCGCGTATATAGACCTCTGAGCAAAGTGGAAAGATCGGGATCATCAAAATCGAGCAACGGAATCAGGCGATCTACGGCGCGGTAATTGTCGATGCGACCGATCGCTGTGACGGCGGCGGCACGGACTTCGCTGTCGTGCTCTGGCGCGATCCATTTCGCAGCCGGTTCAAATGCCTGCTCGGTACAAGGAATGCCCGCGATCAGTTTCAACAGTCGGACGCGACGCTGGAAGTCCTTGGTTTCCCGAAGCGAGCGAAGAACGACTTGTTCTTCGTCGGCGTGGATCGGCGACATCGCCGTGGCAACATAGCGGGTGTGATGATTCGGCCACATGTTGGGCATTTGGACTTCGGCCGCTTCTTCTGCCTGTTCGTTGAGAAAGTCGAGCAACGCCTCGGCCCGCTCGGCGGAACGCGGCCGCTTGGCAATTTGTCGGCGTTTTTTGATTAATGCGATCGCGGTCCTCGTTGCGTCAAGAAACTTCGCGCGATTGAGATTCGGAAATCGCGCCGGTTCCAATTGTCCGCGAAGCCCAATCAAATCCGCGCCAATGTAGACGAGATAAACGTCGTCCTTGGCGAGCCCGACAAGGCCCGCGATTCCCAACAACGGTTGATTTTTTTCGTTCAAGAATGCGACGACCTCGATTTCTGCGCCCGGTCGCTTTCCCATCGCCGAACGAAGACGTTCAGCGACCGGGTTACCCTGGAGCTGGATCGTTGCCATCCCCATGCGAACACTCGATAACACTTGGTTGACTGTCAAACGATCGCCGTCGAGCGTGCCAACGACAATCAACTTTGAGTTCTCACAACAGTAGTTCATGTCGAACGTTGGCTGAATTTCGGCACGAGCATCGCGCCCCGTCGACAACGTCGCGAGAAAAACTGCCAACAAGAGTCGCACGAACTGCTTCCGATCACGACGAGGCATTACACATCTCCAGCAGACTGATTCTCCACAGCACCAACGTACAACGGTGCGTTTGACGCGTCAATTTCGGAATTTGTTCCTTCGAAAGTGCTTGTTGAATGCTCGGTGAGGTCCTTTGCTAAGTTAAACTTGGATGCAAGGACTTATTGAAAACTGTGCGGCAAATGGGCCGCAAGGTGCTAGGCGCGGGTTCCTATGCCAATCCCCAAAATCCGCACACTAGGGCGTTGCGGCTCACAGGAAACTGGGCCGTGAGCCACGTAGTTCTCATTAGACTGGAACAATGACCGACCATTTGAATTCACGTGATCGCGAAAGTGAATCTGACAGTGACGGTGAGATTCAACAACTCCGCGATCAAGTTGTGTCTCTTGAACTCAGTCTGGCGGATCGGACGCGTGACTCGCTTTTGTTGAGTACTCTGTTGTTGATATTGTGTCCGTACGTTTTTTATCTTGCGGCAATTATTTTGGACCAAACTCCTCACTCGTACGGATTCGCTTATTTCGTGATACACGGGTCCCTGGCTGGTTGCCTGCTCGCACAGTGGTCGTTGATCAGCGTGTTTTGCATGTTGAATTGGCGAACTGCGTGGAGTCGTTGCCTCTTTTTTGTTGGTCTCGCAACTCTCATTGCGGCGACGAGCATCGTTCCGATCGTCATGATCTTTGTCTGGATAAACGAGATTCCAAAACAGTTCGAAGTCGTGATCGATTTCGCCTATCTGTTTTTTGACGAAGTTATTTGGTTGCCGGGCATGATCGCGCTATCGATCCTGCCAAGTTTCGGATTGAAGGTCTTTCGACGCTGGACAATTGGTCCCTCATCCAAGAATGTCGAACCTCGTGCCGCGACGCTCGCGACCTATTTCATAACGATCGCATTCTGTGCAGCGGGATTGGCGGTGGCTCAGTGGTTGTGGGCTCTGCTCGGCGGAGCGTATGGCGGAGGACCGGATCCAATTGCGATTTCGATTTTGTTCTTCTCCATTTACGCCAGTGTTTCAGCACTCGTGGTTGGATTCGTCCACGTTTGGATCCTAGAAAATGCACTTAACGGCAAGTCATTCCGGTCCTGGATTTGGCGAATCCCCGTCGTACTTTTTGCGGGTGGATTATTGATCGTGGTACTGTGGTTTATTGGTTTGCAAGTTGATTCCGTTAGGTTCTCCCGTTTAGACGTTTGGCAAGTCGCGGGCTATAACGTTTCTGCCGTGTCCGTGTCATCGCTGGTGTTTTGGTGCGGTTGCCGCTGGGTGCGAACGCTCGGAGTCGAGCTTTATTTCAGCAGAAATGAATAAATCGATTGCTGTTTGGACGGGTGATAACTTGAGCACTTTTCAAAACCCGAAGCGTGAGCGAGGGACTGGAGTAGACGGGAAGTCCTTCGCTTACGCGTCGGGTTTCAATGCGATCTACTCAGGTTGTAGTTTCTTTCGTCGCCATTCGACGCTTGCCTTTTCGATTTCTACCTCACTCTGTTACTTTGCCAGACCAACAACGACGTCCTGCTTGGTGAATTCGATGGTCCAATCGCGATCGATCGTCTTGATTGTGACTTCTGGATGCTCGTCATTGGTTGATTCTACATCGGTGACATAATTGCCTGCTCCGCTCAGATCATACACCGTGACGAAGCGCGCGTCGCGTGTGCTCGCGCGGCGGCGAATCAATGCCGGAGCTTTTTGATTCACCGAGCTGCCAATTCCGATCGCCGTGTGGATTTCGTCGGCCTCGTTTCCAGCCAGCCATAGTCGCAGGCGCTGCTTGCCGGCGGGAAAGTCCCAGCGCGAAGGCGTATCCTTCCATCGCCGCGCGTCGACCAAATGTTGATAGCCCGATCCCGAGCCAAGTTTGTCGATCTTCATTGATACATGTTCGTCGACCGGTTCAACCGGCTCGCTCACCGCATGCGCGAGCCAGTCGATTTGGATGTCACGCGTGGCTTGAACGTCAAGAACGTCGACCAGCATCTGCTTCGTCAGCAAAAGGTATCGCCGCATCGAGACGCCCACATACGCCGTCTTGCACTCGCCGGCACAAGCAGCCCATCCGCCGCCGGTTTTTAGCCAATGCAAGCTGCCGGTCGCTGGCCACTGGTTCGATCTGTTCACGACGACGGTGTTGTGAGCCACGGTATGTTTGACCCATGTCTCGTACTCTTTATGCGAATAGCCGATGCGTCCCGTGTCCAGCAGCCACTCACGGCCATTGGCAAACAGTGTGATATTCATCTTGTCGTAATGTCCGTGCCCGCCGCCGTGCCGACCGTAGTCGAAAAACACACACGACTGATCAGTGCCGTCGCCTACACGCAAAATGGCCAGTCCCGCATCGGCGAGGTTCATGGACTTTGTTGCCAGTGGCCACTGCGGTTTCGCACTTGAGCCGAGCAACTCGGCAAGCAGCTTTGGCTTGCCCCAAGACGCCGCCTGCGCGAACACCGGATCGCCGTACGTCCGCCACGCCCACTGGTACGACCAGTTGAAATTACGGAAGCTGCTCGGATCACTGTCGTTGATGGCCGGATATCGTCCGTCTGGGTAGGCAACGTTCAACGAACTCGTTAGCAGCTTTTTGAAACGTGACTCTTCGTGCAGCGGCAGTCCCATTTTTCGGCCCGCGTCGACGATCTCGACCATCGCTTGCAGCGCGTAGTTCTGATACGCCATCGCGCCTTCGTACCACACCCCATCATCGCCAAGACTGCGTTGAAGTTGATCACGAAAACCGCCGCGCATCGTCAACACTTTTTCGACAAGCTGCTCATCCGCCAACACCGACGCAATCGCCATCAGACCGGCGTTGTACCAGGTTTGATGGTTGTTGATGCCTTGATTGAATCTCAGCAGCGTTGCGGCCGTGGCTCGAAAGAAGTCGTCTTCCACGTGCTTCCGGTCGTCGTCCTTCCAAACGGCTGAACGTCGAGTCAAATCGTAGGCCTTGGCCAATCGGATCACGCCTACGGCTTCATCCAAACTCTGCACATAACGTCGCCCGCCCAATGGCGCGAGCCAACCACGGCGTCCCCAGCGATCGAGTCGCGGCGGATAATCGGCGTAGGCGTCGGCCAAGTGAAGCAGGATTCGCCGAACCTGCGTGGCGTACTTGTCGTCGTCGGTGTACGCATAAGCCCAGCCGAGCTTGAGCGCGGCACGTTCTAGGTCGTAGTGCATCTGACAGCGATACGCCGCCACGGTTCGCTTGTCGACATACTTTCGTTTGCACTTGGGACATTCGTGTTCGTCAAGCGAGAGCATCCGCAGCGTCGCTCCATCATCCGGACACGCATAATAAAAGATCCAAGAGCCATGCCCCTTCGGCACTGGGATCGGACGCGTCACCAAGCCGTCTGCCGCTTTGACGGCCGCCGCCCGTTTTGCCGCGAAGTCATCGCGCGACATTTCCTCAGCGAGTTCCTTTCGAGTGGTTGCCAATCGCGGCGAATCCGGAAAAACGGGCTTGCACTCTTCCGCACCCGAAAGACTTGCCAACAGCATTGCGGCAACAAACAGCGAAGCGGTTTTTGAATGTCGTCGAGTCATTTGTTTCTTTCGAGTCGCACCGATCGGAAAACTGCATTTGGAGATTCTAGCCGATGCTCGCTTCATGGACATCACGCCGCCCGAACGAAACTAGGTCTTGTCAGAAACTGGAAACCGCGACGCGTCACAGCCGTGCCACGAGTTTTCGCCAGACGCTGCGCTACGATGTGAGACCGCGTTGCGGAAAAGAGTGAAGCATCGGCAACGTTTTCGTCAAGATGGAAACGAATCGTCTGGGTTGCCATCTTGTAGCTTCTCCGTGACCTTGGAAGGTGTGCGACTCTGCAGCTCGCTGGCCAGGTTTTCGCCCTCGGTGATTTGTTTTCGAATCAGATCACGATTGTCAAAATAGAAAGCGAGTGCCGCATGAACGTCGGCAAGAGACAATTGAGAATAGAACGCGACAATGTCTTCGGGCGACATCCCCTGACGTTCGTGCAGTAGCACGATGTCCTGCACACGAATTCGATGGCCTGCAATACAAGGTTTGCCGCCGCAAACGCCCGGCTTGATTTCAATATGTTTCGCAATCACGGTTTCCATAGCCAACTATTGTATTCTTCAAGCGATCAAGTGACAACGTTGACGTTGTTTCTCGTGGGGCGCGGGAACACGTTTGCGAACTGTTTTGAAATCGTCCACAAATAACGTAGCCGAAGTCGTGAGTCCTTTGCTCTGTCGGGTGCAGCGGCAATCCTCGTGACGATCTCGTTTGATTTCTCGCCACGCATGTCATAGCACTGGCGACAAGACCGGAGGTTGGAGAGTGACAAACCTTTGGCGCTCGCGGCCTCGGCGATTTCCGTGATGAACTGATCTCCGTAGTTTGCCCGATCTTTTCCCGCTGTTCGAACTCCGCTGCGCCGATCAGCCAGTTCCATGGGAACTCGCTTGATCCGCCTGCACGGCTTCAGGCCACATTCTAGGCGAGCGGCAGGTCGGAGTGCCATCCTACTATTTAGTCACTGCTCTGTCGTCTCCGGTGGGCCACCACTCATCCAGTAACGCCTTTAGGTCGGCGACGGTGTTTGAGTATTCGGGCATCGAGGCGAGATTTTTTGTTTCCAGCGGGTCAGACTGCAAGTCGAACAATGCCAATGGTACAGTCGGCTTGGCGGGTCCAGGGATTATCAATTTGAAGTTCCCACGACGAACCCATTTGGCACGCACGTGCTGCGACGGCTTCCCCAAGGCTTGCGCGTCATTGGGATAAATGGCTCCAAATGCGGGTCGATTCGGCAGCTTGGCTTCTCCGCGCGCGGACGGCATGAGATCGAGTCCCTTCATTCGTGACGTCACCTGCTTCGGCAGGCCGACCGCGGAGAGGACGGTTGGTACGAGATCTACGGTCTGCACGATTTGTTGGTGGTTGGCGGGTCGAACCTGACCTTGCCAGGAAATCAGAATTGGCGTGCGGAGACCGTCTTCAAATGATGACAACTTGGAACGTTGGTTTTGCCGCTCATGTTGGTTCTCGTCCGGACGGAATCCGTTATCGGCAACGAATACAATCAACGTGTTGTTGATCACGCCCGTTTGCTCGAGCTGGCTCAAAAGATACCCCACCGTTTCGTCAAAGCGAGCGATCTCGGCGTAATAGGGCAGCAAATGTTTATCAACGTCTTTGCCCTCGTAAAGTTCACGAAACCGTTTCGGCGCATCGAAAGGCGTGTGGGGAAGAAACGGAGCGTACCAAACAAAGAATGGTTGCTTGCCCGCATGTTCTTTCAAAAAGCGATCGATCGGTTGCATCGTTTCGCGGCCGATGACAAGTCCAGCGTCGCCGTTGCCGTGAGCCACCCACTCGCCGTTTGCTTGGGCGCGCGTTCCTGTGACTTGGCCGAGTCGATTTGCCGGCCGCCCCAGTGTCATGCCATGCGTGAATCCGGCGGCTTTGTAGTCGTCTTCCCAGTGCTTGCCGGTTTGCAGGCACACGTAACCATGTTCGGAGAGAATCCGCGGCAGCGTCGCCGTCTTTTGGATCAGATAGTTCGTGGTGGAACGCGTCTTTTCGTAATCCGCCGCCGTCATCTGTCGCATGGCGCGCAGACCGGGCGGCGGATGATTGAAGTGAATCCCATGCTGGTGCGGATACAGGCCAGTCAGCAACGTCGCCAGCGATGGACGACAGACACTCATTGGAACGTAGCCGTTTGCATAGCGAGCTGACTGCGACGCGAGCCGATCGATGTTTGGAGTGTAAACCGTCTTGTTGCCGAGAAATCCGAAATCCTGATACGAGTGATCGTCCGCGATGATCATGACGACGTTGGGCGGGTTGGATGCGGCTCGTGCCACAACGAGTTGGCTTAGGACGATCAGAGCGAGACCGAAACAAGGCCGGGCGAAGCGATTAGAATTCATCTTCATGCGACGTAGCAAGTTTACTCGGTAGTATCCGACTTCAGCTCTTCGGTACGCGTTTGACGTAACTGAATGGATGCCTTCAATGTGTTTCCATAAATGCGGACATTCTTCGTTCCATTCAACGAAATCGCAGTCTCCGCACCGCTGATTTGATTATCCGAAATGGTTACGTCTTCTCCGGGTTGCTTGTTGTAGCGTGAGTTGCCCCAGACGTAGAGGCCAATCGTTGATTCTTCCGCACCTTCAATAATATTGCCGCGAAAAATCAATCCCTTTGTGTAGCCAAGTTGCACAACCGCGATAGCTTTGGGAAGCGCTTTGACGATATTGCTATGAATCACCAAGTTCGTGTTTGAATTGCCGACGATTCTGCCCGTGACCGTGTTGCCTCGAATGATCATTCCCTCGACACCGCCTGCCAGGATCGACTTTCGGCACTGGTTGTTCTGAATGATCACGTTTTTCAAACCGCGAGCGTGCTCGACGTGAATCGTCGATCCACCGGGTTGCACGGAGTGTTCGAGGTCGCGACAACCAGTCACCAGATAGTCTCGCGAACCAGGGCTGCCGCCCATTTGGATGCCTTGGCGAACGAAGTTCCGTAGCGTGCAATCTCGCACGGTGATTGCTCGGCAGTTGTAAGAAAACGCCATGCAATCGCCAGAAAAATTCTCGGCCAACACGTTCATCACGGTGACGTTTTCGATCACGTGGTTCTTGTTGTAAAACCACAGTCCAGCGTTGTGTTCCGGAGTCTCACCTTTGACGTATTTCGGATGTGTGTTCGATCCGTCCAAGTGCAGGTCGCGGATCACAACATTCTTCGTGCCACCATCGACCGGCGCGCCGATCATCCGCCAGAAGTTCGACTGATTGACCTTGGAATCGAACTTGAGAATCGACGCCGCGCCTTCACCGCGAATCGTTGTATTGGGCGGCACTTCAAGGATTGGCGTTTCATTGTTGCGTCGCGAGAGGATAAACGTACCCGCGGGAATGAAAACCGTGCCGCCACCTGCTTTGCCGCACGCAGAGAGCGTCTTTTCGATCGCTGTCGAATCGTCCGTGTCATCATTCGCCGTCGCACCGTACTCGGTAATGTTGAACTCTTTGGCTGATAGCGACGGGCACAACATCCAAGCGGTTAGAAACAAAGAAAGTAGTCGTTTCATTTCGAAATCCTTGTCTATCTCGGAGCAGGGCGTAATGTTTCTCCAACCAAGTGTAACCGCCGAGTCTTCACCGTCCAATTGCTTAAGCGCTAGACGTTCGTAGCTGATTGTGTCGTCTGAAAACACACGAAACTGACTCGCAGATGTAATCGTCGCGCTAGGCACGTAGTACAATGATAATCCGCAATAAGGCAACTCCGCGAAGCCAGCATCCCAAACTCTAGCCGGTCTGCCGGTTCCTCCTGAATTGCCAAGTTCGTAAGAACCCACGGATGGCAGCGCGGACCCACGGATACAAAATGAAAATCATCCGTGGGTCCGCGCTGCCATCTGTGGGCTGGTGGATAAATCTTGCCGGAATTGGTTGTTAAAATGGCGAACCTTCGGGACATCACTATCGCGGAGTTGCCTAAATCACTGGATGTGAATCTTCGAAGATCGCAAAACACGGGGCGGCCAGGTTCGAGCGTCGATGCAACCACTTGGTCCGGGGGTAACCGGCAAACCAGTAGCTTTCTCATCCAAAGGATCACGATCTGGCACTGGCGGTAAAATGACATGTTATTGGACGTTTGGCGACGGCGGGTTCGCCATTGGAGCGAATCCGTCGCACGTATTTGCTCAGCCAGGCGTGTACCCAGTAACGCTGCTAGTTGACGACGGCGTCCATCGATCAACGCACACGCAACACATCTCGATCAGTGACGATCCGGCAGCCGGAGCGATCCTGTCACTAATTGCCCCGGATGAGCCTTCGTTTCGGTCACGTCCGGCCCAGGCAACGAACACTTACGGGCGAGCGGTTGCACTGCTCCCTCATACACTCTCTTTCCATGCTAGGGACTCGCGTCCGATTCCGGCGACAAAGACGATTCGAATCGAGAATGCTCTCGGTAAAGGACGATTGAATTCGGCGAAAGTACGCATTCACATTGATAACGCCGAGAAGTGGCTTCGAGTCAAGAAGAGCGACGATGGTGGTCAGCCGATACTCCAAATACAGGTCGATTCATCAGGAAAACAAGCAGGACAATACACCGCGACGGTGGAAGTCCATTGCACGGACGCCGTGAATTCACCTCAGCCATTCCGAGTCGTGATGAATGTATCCGATGATGTACCGCAAGACCGAGTGATTGTTGACGACCGTGATCCGGATTTCTATGCAACGCCGTCTTTCTGGGTCGGACACAGTTTTAGCCGATGCAGCAAAGATCGCCGCGGGCACGACGGCTCCTACCTGACCAACGGAAGCCGGACCGAGCCTGGTGAGTTCGCGCGGTTTACGCCCGATCTAAAGTCGGGGAAGTACACCGTGTCACTCAGCGATTCCACGCCTTTCCAATCGACTACCGAATTTGACGTGCGCGTCCATCATGGATCTGGTGATACCACGGTTCGCGTTCGTCCGAAGAATTCTCGACGAATCGGAGTCTTTACTTTTGGAGAAGGCAGCGACGGTTTCGTCGAGATTCGCGCAGGCAACTCGAAGGGACTCGTCATCGCCGATGCAGTGGTTTTCGAGCCTGAGACACCTGCGCCGTAGTTGCGTTCGCACTTCTGTTCAGGCGCGGATTTGCTGGACGGCGATACTCCCGCCAGAAAGTATTCATGCAAAACACAATGCCATTGCCGTGCCGCTTAATACAGCCGCTCTTTGTACGATTCTTCGATCCGTTGCCGAAGAGGTTCCACCTCGAGCCCCTCAATCTTCGTCTGATCGACAAGGATTTCGGCGAAGTCAAACGGTGGCGGATCGGAGTGCTCAGCGGACCACTCCCAAAGCTTGGAGCGAATCAATGCCTTTGCGCATTGAAAAAAGCACTCTTCAACTTCGACGCCTATTCCGACCAACGGCTGCTTTCCCTGCTTTGACATGGAAGCCAGCACGTCGTCGTCGCGGATCACACAGGCACGTCCATTGACGCGCAGCGTTTCACCCAACCCTGGAGTCATGAACAACAGACCCACTCGGCCGGTCTGGATGATGTTCCGTAGGCTGTCAACCCGACGATTGCCTTTCCATTCCGGAATAGCCAGCGTGTGGGAATCCAGAACTTTGCCGACGTCCGGCATGTCACCGCGGGGAGACACATCGCATCGCCCGTCGCTACCAACCGTGCCCAACAGGAGAAACGGCGACGTGGCAATGAAGGTCTTCATGTGATCATCGAGTTCAGAGAGTTGTTTCTTTACACCCGACTCACTAGGCGGTCCCAGCAACGCCGTGAGTTCATCAGCGGATGTTACGATTCTTTGAAAACGCTCGATAGTCACAGCTTGTCATTCCTTCTCAACGGTCAATGCGTCTTAAGAACTGTTACTTGATCAATCGCGAACCGCCGAATCCGCGACTGCATTCTTCTTTTTTTCCGGAGCGGCCGGCTCCTCCGCCTTGGCGGTTTCATCCGGTGCGCGAAAGTGTGTGTTAACCCAAGCCGCAAGAATCGTTTGGCCGTACTTGCGGCAGCTAGCCGGGTCCGTCGCCTTTCCAGGCGGCGCGAATGGCATCTCCAACGTCGCCGCCATGATCGTGCCCTCTTTGAATCCGAAGTAGTGTGAATTCATGGGAGTCGGAGTCTCAGCAGGTCTCAACCAAACATACGGACCAACTGGTGCCCTCTTGGGTAGCCCCTTCTTGATCCAACCCGCGAACTCCGAAACGTTCTGAAAATTGTACTGCGGGTGTTCCTTTGCCCCGACGAAATACATAACCTGATGGTCTTTCATGACCAGCGTTGGGCAGTGAAAGTCCAAGGCGAAGCGAAAGTTCTTTTCCTTGTCGAGCTTTTTGATCGCCTGAATTTCGGGATAGATACTCTTTTCGCCGTAGTCACGATTGTGATCGTGTGGTCTGCGATTCTTTCCCTGGTCTCCTTCTTCAACGCCGTCTTTATCGACGAACGGCACGGCGCAAAGCACATACTTTTTACGAAACCCCTTGGCGGACTCGCTCTCTGACATCGCCTCTTGCAAAAACCCTTCGAGCACGTAACTGGCAATGGTCTCGGTAGCATGGTGCCTTCCGGTTACAAGCATTTGCATTACGTCCGGCCCAGGCGAACCAATTTGCAACAGGACCACCTCGCGACCGTTTCGACTCTTCGTCAGGATGCTCGTCTTGAGGTGCGGATTCGAAGCGCTCTTTTTGAGAAAGTTGTCAAGATCCTGTTGGACGTAGGGAATCGTCACCGCGAATCGAACTCGCTCGTTCGCCTTTGCAAATGCGTAAAAGAACGAATCGCCATCGACTTGATCGGTGCCCATCCAATTCCAGGTCTTGCCCAAGTCAGTACTAATCGCCGGTCCTTGAAACCCAATCGCACCGTTCTTAAAGCCGACCACTTTTTCTGGAAAGACAAAAGTCACTTTCCCAGGCTTCGTCGATGTGGCTTCAAAGCACCAATAGAACCACGGCCTGCCCCCACGCAGATCGGGCTCCACATGCACCGAGCCTTCCGTATTGGAGATAACGCTAACATTGCCACCTGGAAAAGCCGTGTTGATGGTGACCGCGCCTTCAGACGCAGTTTCCGCCTGGACGTGTGATGCCGTCGTCGCCATTGCCAGAACGGCTATTACCGTCAGAGTCAATCGCCGAACATTACTTCCAGAGTCGATTGTTGTCATCAGAAGTTTCAGCGTCTACTCCTTCGTTTACGCTTCCTTTGGTTGTTCAACGTTTAATCCCATTGGTCCGACCGCCCGGTGATCTTGCTCGTATGGTCAAGTCGCTGTCGAGTTGATTTTGCGAAGCTTCTTTTGTTTGAGCTCGCGATAACAATCCGGCAGGTCAAAGTGAGCCAGGGCGTTTGGCGGCAACGATGAAAGTGGCACGTCGTATTCTTCCGACTCGGCAATCATAGCATACGAGGCGATGGCGTTCTTCAGCGTGACTTGTTTGACTCGATCGGATAACGAAGCGGCAAACGTTGCTGGCAATGTTCCGCGTCCGTTGCCAACCAGGTGAATGTCCGTGTGTTCGAGGCTGCCCAGCCAATCCAGCACTCGCAGCAAATCGAACGTCTTTTGGCCGAGGTAAGGGCGATCGAGCATCAGGCTGTGAATGGCGTAGAAATAATCGTTGCCGTATGCGGTGTGAAAGGAGCCTGGACTGCAAGTATCCGGCTGCGATTCACCGACGCCGCGAACATCGCAAGTGAAGATCGGCGTATCTGGTTCCGCCTTCGCAAGTTCACGAATCAACGGTTCGTCGCGAAGCTCAGCGTCGCTGGAAAGATCCGAGACGTAGAGCATCGCCCGCTTGCCGCCGCGCGGCGGTCGTGAGTACCAACGCTCGGCGGTCAGTCGATAGACAATCGCTTGAATGTTCGGTTCCGTTTCCACCGCGTACGCGATTGCGTGCGCTGTTGGATAACCGCGGCTGCCCAGATATCGCCAGATTCGGTAGTCCGGTTCTTTGTTGGGAAGCGGTGGGAGTCGCAAGACTTTCGTGACTTCGGCCCGCAGTTCCTTGGCGGTCAAGTTCTTCCGTGAAGCCGTGAGTTGTTTTGATTTGTCGCGCGTGAAATGAAACACCGATCGCGTCCCTTCCAGTTCGACGACCTGGCCGTTCGGCGTGCACCACAACGTTTCGTCTTTTTCGATTTCAATCTTCGGTTCTGTCTTCACGTTGGAGATCTTGGTGACGCCGTTGAACCAGCGATACATCGCTTCACGATTCTCTTGCGAGTAGCCGTGCGTCGTCGGGCCGATGAATTGTCCGATGTTGTTTTCCGCGCCGAGCATTTTGTACAGCCGCTTCAATCGAGCGTAGGCTTCTTCGTTGCCGCGGACGTCAAAATAGTCGCGTTCTTTCGCCAGAACAATCACCGGCTTGGGAGCCATCGCGGCCAGGAAATCGTCGTGATCCAAGCCGAGCGCAAGCGCCCGTGGCGGACACTGCTCGGTATCGGCGGGCAGTTCATTTTCCATGTTGCGGCGAAAGGTCGTCACGAAACAACTCGGCGCGGCCATCGTCCAGCGTGGTTCGACCCCGCACAGCCACGTCGTCATCGTGCCGCCGCCGGAGTTGCCGGTGACACCAACATGCCGCTTGTCCACCTCTTTTCGCGTCAGCAAATAATCGAGTGCGCGAATGCCGTCCCATGCTCGCCACATGCCGAAAAACTCGCCGACCAGGAACTGTTGATTGCCCGCGTGAAGGTGCTCTCGCACGCCAACGCCGACTTTCGAGTTCAGATTTTCGTCGGCGTACTGGAGCCGTTCTCCTTGACCGATCGGGTCGTAGATCAGGCAAACGTATCCCAGTTTCGCCAACCCCTGAGCAAACGATTGATAAGCTCCCGCCGCCTTGCCATTAGTCGAATGACCGCACGTCCCCACGACGCCCGGCAAGGGATAATCGCGTCCTTTGGGAATGTACAGATTGGCGGTGACTGGAAATCCGGGCCGGCTGTCGAAGATCACGTTCTCGATGCGATATTCTTCACGCTCGACAACACTCGTTACACGCGCGTTCAGCGGAGTGCGTTTTGGCTCCGGACCAAAGCACTGGCGAATCTTCTGCTGCACGGACTTTACATAAGCTTCCGCGTCGGCTTTCGATTTAAGACTATCCAAGCGGCGCAGTTTTCGTTGCTCAGCTTCACGAACTTGCCGCACGAACGACTCGTGAACCATCCGCGGAAATCGGTTCAGCGGTTCGTAAGCGGCGGCGCGAAGGTCAGCACACATCCACTGGTGAATCAGAGGCGCGGCGATCGCCTGACCAGCGGCAACGTGAAGAAGTTGGCGACGCGAGTAGCAATGCGTTTGGAGATTTCTATTCGACATTTTTTGAAGGCTCTTGTCGTTTGTTAAGTATTGTCTTTCACGGATTGGATTTACCATCAAACACGTCGACGGTGAAACGCGTAAAATAGAGTTGATAATTATTGTCTTCCCAGCAGTCGTAAAGACAGCCGATCTCACCATCCGGCAACACCGCCAGGCTGCTGTACTGTCCGTTGCCTGGCCGCAACCGATACGGTTCTCGCCACGTCGTGCCCTCGTCCAAGCTAAGCCGGACCGATAAATCATGGCGCTTTGGACTGACGGGACAACAGTAGAGCCATTGCGGTTTTTTTGAGGGCAATCGGAGTAAGCTCGCCTGGCAGTGCGAGTCATAAAGCGATTTGTCGAAGCGTTTGCGACTCCACGTCCTTCCGTTGTCCTTGCTCGTGATGATGCTACGCTGCAAAGGGCCATCGCTTGAAGTTCGCGCGCTCAAGTAGATCGTACCATCTAGCTTTTGCAGCGCCTGGCACTCGCCGTTCACTTGGCCAGCGCTGCCACCGAGTTGCCAGGTCTTGCCGTGGTCGTCGCTGAAGATGCAATGGCTGCGCTTCATCATCCCGTCCTTGCCTTCCGCGTGATACGAAGGAATAAACAGACGTCCGTCGCGAAGTTGAATACCCACGCCAGGACCAGTTCCGTACCATGTCCAATCATCGCGGCGAGTTGTGGCCGAGATGTCTCTTGGCCTACTCCAAGTTTTCCCGTCATCTTCGCTGTGCGTAACGAACACGAGTGTATGACCACCAGAAATTCCTTTCGTGATGGTACGTTCGCTATGCTCGCCGGGACTGCGTGTGAAGGCGATCCAAACAAATCCCGTGTCGCGATCGAGCACCGAGCACGGATTGCCCAACGCGTCTTTGCCAGCATCGGCAACAACTTGAAGCGGCTGCCATGTTCGTCCATTGTCTTTACTTCGTCGAGCTACAAGATCGACATCTCCGCCCAAACCGCCGCCGTCCTTGCGGCCCTCGCAAATGGCCAACACAGTGCCACGCGCCGAGACGACCAGCGACGGAATACGGTAACGTGGATATCCGTTGTCACCTGAGTGAAACAGTCGCGTATGCTCAAGCTCGCCAGAAACCACGTCACGAGACGTCATTACCACTATGAATGCGAGAAAACACGATGCAGCGTAACGGCTCATGGTGTGCTATCTGGTCCGTGGTTATGAATCAGGAGTGGATGCTATTATAGTTGCGTTTACTTCTGGCTTGCGACCGTTGGCTCTTAGGTTTTTTCGAAAGGCATGAAACGTCATGGATCGAAGGCAATTTATCCAGTCGGCTGGTACGGTGACTGCCGCTAGTTTGGTAACCGCGACCAGCATCACGAATGTGAAGGCGCAGCAAAACGCTTCACCAAAAATCACGTCATCAAGCACAACGGGAAGTTGGTTCGATCCAACTCGCACGTGGCACTTCTTCGACTTGTGGCATCTTGACCATATTGACAACTTGAAACTACGGCAAGGCCAGGCCCAATGGCGACCTGAAGCGATTTTTGTCGATCCGCCGATCGGCAATCTCTCCGCCTGGCCGACCGCCTATCGGGACGAAGCAACCGGGAAGTGGCGGATGCTTTATTCCGCCGGCTGGAAGCCGTATCAGATGATGATTGCCGAAAGCGACGACGGTGTAGATTGGCGGCCGCTGGCTCAACCCGACATCAAGCCAGTCGACGGCAAAGTTGCGCCCCATCACATTTTCACTTTGCCCGGTGGAAGTGGTGGCGGAGTTTACCTCGACGCGATCGCGGCCGATGGATTTCCTTTCAAGGTGTTTGTCCATTGCCAAGGGAAGCCCGCGTACGAGCGAGCCGTCGCCGATCCGAAGCATCGCTGGCACGAACTTGCCAAGCGTGTGGGCGTCAAACGATATATCAACGACGAGTTTACGCTTGTCTCGCGAAACGGCATTGATTGGGAACCGCGATTCGACATGTCGTGGTCGCTGCCCGACTGGCATCCGGAACCGCCAATCTTTGGTTATTACAACCGATTCACTGGACAACACGTGATGACCGTGCGACCAGGATGGGGAGATCGACGCCAATGTTTGCAGACGACCGTGGATTTCAAGAACTGGTCCGGCCCGCAACTCCTTTTACAGCCAGACTTTCTTGATGAAGAACTCGTCGAACTCTATGGCATGCCCATCTTTCCCTACGGAGATGGTTACGTCGGACTGTTGTGGATCTTCCACTGCGAATCGTCGGAACCGACGCGCGGATTCAATCGTTTCACCGGACCGCTGGACTGCCAACTCGCGCTGAGTCACGACGGCATTCGATTCGAACGGGGAACGCGAGAACCACTCATCGCCGTTGGAAAACCTGGCGAAGCGATTGGCGGCGCGATCGAACCATCGTGCCTGGTCGAGACCGACAAGGAGATCCGCATCTACTCGTCTGCGTCCAAGGTTCACCACGGCAGAAGCCGCGATGCCAAACAACAAGGCGTCAAAGATGTCGCGTCGATCACCTTGCACACGTTACGGAAAGACGGCTTGACGTTTCTTGCAACGACGGGCGATCAGGGGCGATTCATCAGCAAGCCGCTTGTGTTACTTTCGCCGAAGCTAGTCATCAACGCATCCGCACCGCACGGCGCAGTCCGTTTCCAACTGACGGATATGGAAAGCCAGCCAATTGAAGGCTTTACATTCGACGACTCCATTGCGATGGAAGCGGACGATGCCCTCGACTTCTCGGTTCGCTGGAAGGCCAATCGACTTGACGATGTCATCGGAAAAATCATCCGCTTGGAAATTCGAATGCAACACGCTCACCTGTTTGCCATCCGAGGACATTTTCACTTCATTGACGCCCAGGATCGTTCGCTGATCCAGGACAAACAACCAATTTCAACCTAAGAGTGACTGATTGTGCGACATTCTTTTCGACTCACACTCGTTTGATTCGTTTTGGTCTTTCTTATGCGTCATCAAGTACATCAACGGCTTTGAATTCTTTACCTTCGAGCATCGCCAAACTCGCGCCACCGCCGGTGCTGACGTGGGTTACCTTGTCGGCGAAACCTAGTTGTTGAATCGCCGCCGCGCTGTCGCCGCCGCCGATGATGCTGGTGGCTTCGCTGTCGGCGATTGCTTGGGCGACAGCTTTGGTGCCTTCGTCGAACGGCGGCATCTCGAAAACACCCATCGGACCGTTCCAGACGACGGTCTTGGCGTCACGGACCGCGGCTTCGTATTGCTTGGCCGTTTCCGGGCCGATGTCGAAGCCTCCGAAGTTGTCTGGAATTTCCCCGGCCGCGACGACTTGCTTGTTGCAGTCCGGGTTGAAATCGTCGCCGCAGTGCGTGTCGACGGGGAGTAGCAAATTCCCCTGGCTCTTGTCCAGCAGTTCCTTGGCTAAATCAACTTTGTCTTCTTCGACGAGGCTCTTTCCGACTTGGCCGCCTTTGGCCAGCGAAAATGTGTAGGCCATCGCTCCGCCGATCAAGATCTTGTCGCAAATGCCGAGTAGGTTTTCGATCACCTGAATTTTGTCGGATACTTTGGCACCGCCAAGGATCGCGACGAACGGGCGGGCGGGGTTGGAAATCACCTCACTCAGGTATTGGACTTCTTTGGCGACCAGAAACCCGACGACTTTCGGCTTGTCGCCCATTGCTTGCGGCACGGCAAGCATCGACGCGTCCGTTCGATGACAAGTGCCAAACGCGTCGTTGCAATAGATGTCGGCCGTCGCGGCCAACTCGGCGGCAAACGGCTCGTCGCCTTTCTTTTCGCCGGGATGGAAACGCAGGTTCTCCAGCACGAGCACGCCGCCATCCGTCAGAGCCGCGGCCTTATGTTTGGCGTCGTCGCCGACGGTGTCGGTTGCGAAGGCGGCATCTTTGCCGAGCAACTCACCGAGGCGTTTTGCGGCGGGAGCCAGACTGAACTTCGCGTCTCCTTCGTCACCCTTGGGACGTCCCAGGTGGCTCATCAAGATGACACTGCCACCGCGATCGAGCACGGAGTTGATCGACGGCAACGCCATCTGGATTCGGCGGTCGTCCGTGATTTTTTGGTCGTCATCCAGCGGAACGTTGAAATCGACCCGCATCAACACTTTTTTTCCGGCAACGTCTACGTCTGCGATTGTTTTCTTGGCCATACTGCTCTCGATGATCGCCCTTCGCTCCACGAAAGTTGTGCGATTCTTCGCGGAGCGAAAGGCGACAATACATTGACAATTCGTTTAAAACTCAATACGACAGGGTCTCTGTTGAATTCCGTTTCGTCAAGGTCCTCACGATCCCAGACTTCCGAGGTCTAAGAAGACTTCGGAAGTCTGGAAGTCGTTTAATTCGAAAGGCCAGCCGTGCAAACCATTGATTGCGAAGTCTTGTTCCGTCCCGACAACGACCAACTTCGGTTCCTTCCCGAAGGTCCAATCGATCTCGGCGATGGCTGCTTTAGTTGGGTCGCGATCCAACACGGCGCGGATTCTCAAATTGGTTCACTGAACATTTTTGACATGTCGACGGGCAAAAACGCAACGCACGAATTGCCCGGACGACCCGGGTTTGCGCTTCCAACGGCGGACGGAGTCTTCGTCATCGGCGCGGAACGAACGATTGGCCAGTTCGACACTAACACGGGCGAGTGGACTGAGTTGGCAACGGGTATCGACGACGATGTTGAAAACACAATCATCAACGACGGTGTTCAGTTCAACGGCGGGTTGATTTTCGGATCCAAGGATCTGGAGTTTAAAACGAAGAAGGCGGGGTTATATGTCATGCGAGATGGTCAAGAGCCCGTTCGCCTGCGATCGGACCAGATCTGCTCCAACGGCAAAGTTGTCCTGCAAGACAACGACGACAAAATCAAGTTCCTGGACATCGATTCGCCGACGAGGCTGGTCGTCGAATACGCGCTCGATGGCGATTTGCTCAGCGAGCCACGCGTAGTGCTGGACTTGCGCGACTGCAACGACGTACCCGATGGCATGGTCGGCACGCCCGACGGCAAGAGCGCCATCATTGCATTCTACAACCCGAACGACGCGCCCCACGGCGAGGCCCGCCAATATTCCCTTGCCACGGGTGAAGTTGAATGCGTCTGGAAAACGGACCGCGCGCCTCAAGTGACGTGTCCGCTGTTGATCGAACACAAAGGCAAGGTGAAACTTATCCTCACCACGGC
>CAYFJO010000110.1:0-27154 GCA_964343305.1 uncultured Pirellulaceae bacterium
CCTCGACGCTGCGCCAATCTCAGCAAAAATCTCCGGCAGTGCCATTCGTGGCAGGTACCTTTGTGCAAAGCACCCGTCGGGCCGTTCCGGCAAAGGTACCTGACCCCTTTTTGAACCATGCCCAAAAGTGCCCTGTTCCAGGCATGATCGAATCGCGGATGCTAGAATGAAGTGAGATGTGAGAGGATCCATTGAACCAATCGCTTGGAATGCTCGAAACGACTGGATACACACCCGCGATCGCCGCGCTGGATGTGATGGAGAAAGCCGCGTCGATTCGGGTGATTCAAGCGGAGTTGAACGACTTTTTGGGCGTTTGCCTGAAGCTGGCCGGTTCGGCGGACGATGTGGCGACGGCCATCGAGGCCGGGCGTCGAATTGCCGAACAAATGAACGGCCGTCCGGTTGTCCAGGTCATTCGCCGTCCGGACAAGGAGGCTTGGAAAGCGATCGAAAGTCCGGCGGAGTATAATCCATTAATCCAGCAAGACGTTGTCCATCTGCCAGTCGAGGGCGCGGACGAACTAGAAACGAATGAGGTGCCTGTTTTGCCTGCAACCCAACCACTCGCTTTGGGCTTAATCGAAACACAGGGATTCACCGCGGTTTTTGAAGCCATTGACACGGCCTGTAAGGCCGCGAATGTCGAAGTCGTTGGCAAGGAAAAGTTGGGTGGCGGATATGTGACCGTGGTGATCAAAGGCGATGTTGCAGCCGTCCATGCCGCCATTGAAGCGGGAACGGAGAAAGTGGCCGATTTGGGAACGCTTATCGCCGCCCACGTGATCGCACGGCCGTCGGAAGCGGTTTTGAGCTTATTGCCGACGTAGGTACTGAGTCCCCCGCTCGATCAACTGCTCGTCAGCCGCCCCACACGCGTGTCGCTGCTCAATTGATCGATCATCTCCCGCGTGGCCGCCTCCACCGCTTCTTGCCAACGCCGCGGGCCGAAGCGCTCACGAAACTCTTCGCGCTGATGGGCAAAAATAATCGCACGAGAACTGTTCACCACGGCACCTAAACCCTCGTCATCGAATGCGCCGTCAACATCGCGTGCGGAACCACCTTGTGCCCCGAACCCTGGAACCAAAATCCAACTGTGCGGCATGATCGATCGCAACTGTTGAAGCTGTTCCGGATAAGTCGCACCAACCACACTTCCCACCAATCCATAGTTGCACGTGCCCAAAGTGGAACTGGCCAGTTGTTCGACGTGTTCCGCGACGTGTTCATAAACTGGCCGGCCATCTGCCACGTGGTCTTGAAACAAACCGCTGCCGGGATTTGACGTTTTCACCAAAACGAAAATGCCCGCATCGTTCTCTCGAGCAACGTCCACAAATGGCGACAAGCTATCGTCGCCCAGATAAGGGCTTACCGTCAAAGCATCCGCACCCCAGATGCTGGCTGGCGGCCGGCCGAGATAGGCTCGCGCATAACCCAAGGCCGTCGAGCCGATGTCGTTGCGTTTGCCATCCAAGATTACAAGCAGCCCTTTGTTGCGCGCGTAGGCAATCACTTCCGCCAGTGCCGACATGGCCGCAGGTCCCCACTGTTCGAAAAAAGCCGCTTGTGGCTTGACCGCGGGAACCAGCGGCGCGACCACATCGATCACGTGACAGCAAAACTCTTGGAACGCGGCCGCGACCACTTCCGGCGGAGCGTTGGCGGCGTCCTCAAACATTCCTTGTGGCAGACTCTCCATCCGCGGATCCAGTCCAACGACGACGGGATTCTTCAATGTTCGTATGGCATCCGCTAGCCGGTCGCTAAAACTTGCCAAGTCGAAACTCCTTGAACTCGGAAAAAGTGGACGGCAGATTGGATTCTGTCGACTCTCACGAGTTCGCACAAGCCGTCGCAGCCCAAACCTCGTGAAGCACGCCCTGTGGTTCGCAGCGATACGATGATGTTTCCGAAAAGGCCACCTTAAACATATTCCCGCCGCGCAAAGTTGTTGATGCCAGCCCCAACTTGGTCTGCAATTTGATAGCACCGCTGGCGATGCGAGGAATCGTTGCGGCTATCTTGCCTAAAACACTGCGCACATTCGAATCCACACCAACCCGACGCGCAAGCGAGGGGCCACGTCCAAGACCCCTCGCTTGCGCGTCGGGTTAGTGAATAATCCGCGCTAAACCAGCGGCGATTGTGTGAATTGGCGACGTGTGATGGGTTGCTTGCGCATGCTTGTCTTCCTCGTGGCTCGTTCAATCTCTGCGGGTTCTGACGAATTTGTCGGTTTGGCAAAAGACAACGAATATATCGATCCGATGTCAATTTGGTGAAAGTACTTGGATTTGTGGGCTGATTTGCAATACACGTTGAAGAGGTCACCACTGAATGTTCCGTGGTCGCAAGGGGTTGTTCTGGCTGATTTTCATTTGCATTGTGCTGCAATTAATGCCAAACAGTCCACACTCAACGTCCGCTCAACAAGTGCCGCGGCTACTTTCCGCTGGTAACGCACATTATGGCGGGGCGGATACGTTTGAGCAAATCCTGGACGCTGCCCATCTCAATCTTGCGAATCTCGATGATCCTCTGTTGGCCGAACCTCTGCTGGATCGGTTGAGCGAAATGGCGTTCGAAGCCGAGCGTCGCGGTGCTTTGCTGAATGCCGAGCAGTTGTTTCGCTTGATCTTGAATCATGATCCCGACCGCATCAATGAAACAGCCGCGCTTGGCAAGGTGCTTGTCAAGCAACTCAAGACATCGGAAGCGATTGAGTTTTTGCGCAGCGCACGGCGGCGTTTCCCGCACAGCGCCCATCTCATCTCGCTGTTGGGTCAGGCCTATCTTCAAAACGAACAAGAAAGCCGCGCGGTCAACTTGTTTGAACGTGCCTACTCGATCGATCCCCACACGCCCGACGTCGGTTACTATCTCGGAGAACGATATCTCAAATGGGGGAATCCCGTCGATGCGTTAAACGCGATGATGTACGCGCCCACTTCGACGCGGGAAATCGGGTGGTCGCAGGATTTGACGATGGGCGGCGCGCTCGGAAAGCTCAACTTGTTGAGCGAAGCGACCAGCCACTACCGAAAGGTGCTGAGCGAATCAAGTAACGAGTATTTGACCGGACTGGCCGCTCAGTATTTGAACGAAACGAACGAGGCACTGGTGTCGCGCGAGTGGCTGCGAGGGTCGCTCAAGATCACGTCGCAATATGATAACGATCCCGGCATCGTGCCGACGTTCAACTCGGTAGGTGTGCCGGCGAAGAATTCACGATCCAGCGCGGGGAATCAATATCTGCTGCGGCTCAGTTACGATCTGGTTCGCTCGTATAACTATGACGTGACACTGGGCTATACGTTTCACAGCACACAAAACTATCGGAATCACAATTTCGATCTGCTGGATAACGTCGCGTATTTGCTCATTCAGCGGCGGTTGCTGTGGCGAGACCAGCCGACGTATACCGGTGTGCGGATCGATTACGACTATTTGACCTTGGGCAACCAGAGTTTCGTCCAACGGCCCGGTGTTGCGCCTTACATCACGATGCTCGAAGACGATTGGACGTCGACCACGTATCATGGCCGCATCGGCATGTACGATTATTTCGGACAGGGCATCTTCAATGGCACTGCGTTTGATCTTGATTCGCTCAATGGCATGGTTGGCATGACACGGGCGCGCAAGTTTGGCCGCGAACGAAACAAGCTCTTGTCACTCGGTTATCAATTCGATGTAAACAGTTCCGACGGCCGCAACAACGCTTATCAAGGTCACAAGTTCACCAGCAACGTTTTGTGGAATCTGCCTGGCGACGATGTCCAGATGAGCATGTCGGCCGAGTATTATCTGCGCAAGTACAACGACCCACACACTTTTTTTCTGATCGAGCGATCGGACCGAGAGGTTTTGTTAGTCGGATCGCTTCTTTACGAAATGCGACCGCAACTCTTCTTGACATTTGATGTCGTCTATGACCACAACCGTTCGAATCTGAGCCTCAACACGTACAAGCATCTCACGTATGACCTGGGTGTCGAGTATCGCTTTCCGCGCAGTTGGGCCCGCCGCAGCCGCGAGATTCCATAGTGGTCACCGGTCTGTGCGCTTATTCACCAACCTGCTCAAACAGGATCTCGCCCGCGTCTGTTTCGACGACCAGGCCGACGACCCAATCGGATTCAGAAACGTAGGTGCGAATGCGTCGCGGAACCGAATCCTCGACAAAGCCGACCGAGGGTGGGCAAGCGAAAGTTGATACGACACACGCATCGGCGTCGAAATCGTTGTTTTCCCTGCCGGGTGAATCCAAGAGACCCGTCATTTCAATCGCCGGATATCGAAAGAACGGACCCGTCAAATCCAGCACCAGTCCGACCCACGGCCTCAGCATCGGCCGCACATCGATCGCATCGTGCCATTTCACGCGACGATCTTCGATGAACGGCACACGCGACAATCCCAGCCACAACCAATACAGCACACTGTTCCGTGTGCCCTGATAATCGAGCGCGTAAAACGCATGGTCAACAACATTGGCGGTCAGCGTCGCACCGAAGGGCGATTCGAAGACATAGTTGCCGACATCGTTGACGCGGCAGCGAATCGATTCTTTGACCGGCTCGCCATTTTGCACCGCGCGATACGCGTATTCACGCCTGGCGATGTTGTCGAAACACTCGGAAATGTGGCTGTCGAACGTCACACCGTGAATGCGAGCGTCTTCGTCGGGAATCCCCGCGGTGTAGTACACAGAGCCTTTGCCATTTTCCTCGACATAGTGCCGAAGCCGAAACGGAATCGTTGTTGCGCCGACTTGGGCCGTCGTCTGTATCTGCACGTGCAAGTGCGGCACGGGCGATCGTCCCGAGTTTCCACAGTAGCCGATGATTTCACCCGGCTTGACGCGCTGGCCTTCTTTGACCCGCACCGATCCCTTCTTGAGATGGCACAGCTTTACGAACGTGCCTTCGTCCAATTGAATGATGACCAGGTTTCCCCAGTTGTTGCCAAAATTGTTGGAATTAATCGGGCGGTCGTCGACATGATCGATCGTCTTGGCGACCGTGCCGCGCCCCGGCGACAACACGGGTGTATTGAAGGTGTAGAAATTATCCAGTTGCTTGGGCGAACCTTCGTACTTGCGGCCCGGTTCGTCCAGCACTTCAAAATCGAGCGCGAATCGCCAATCGCCGCGATGAGTCATTTCGCCGTCGACACCTTGCGTCACGACGCGCTGGCCGGCGAACGGGCACAACATCGTCGGAAATCCGTACTCGGGAAACCGCGCCACATCCGTGCGGAATTTGCGAAAGTTCTCTTCCGGCGAGAGCGGCGCGAAAGGTGTCACATGGATGTGCATCGGTGCGGTGCGCAGCTTCATCACATACAACACCAACAGCACGACGACATTGAACGGCAACGCAATCGGCAAAAAGTCGAGTGGTTCAAAAATGTTGGTGACGGCAACCGCAACCGCTGCGCAAAACGCGGACCCCACCGCGACCAACACCAATGATCCGCGCGACGGCACAAAGAAAATGCCGCCCAACGCGATGCCGCAAAACATGAAGTTGAACGCCAGATGCGTGGCGGCTTCATAACTGTACGAAAACGGCAGCACTGCGAGTGTCAACATGCCGACGGCGTATCCCAATGCGGCGTAGACCACCATCAACCGCGAGTAGATCAACATTGCCACCAGCACGATCACGCCGATCGTGACGTGTGGCACAAACAAGATTTTGGCGAACGACTCGAAAAAACAGGCGACGTGCAAATATCCCGGCGCCTGTGTCAGCGTCAGAGGTGTCGATTCTTCGACTGGCGGTGTTTGCATCGACGTCAAAAGGAAAAAGACCAGAATGTGTGCCAGCACGAATGGCAAGCTCATCGACGGCAGTCCCCAATGGCGATGCATTTGGCTGGCCAGTCCGACGGTGATGAACATCGTCAGCACGCCGCAGACGGCGAGTAATACAAACAAGCCAACGACTGAAAACGGCGCGGCAAGATAGAGCTGACCCAATGCCAGCGACGTGAGCAGGCTATTAAACAAATAGCTGCCGCCGCGAATCGATTCGCGATCGAATCCCAGAAAATGCGCCACGGCGAAACTGATCAAGAGTCCGCAAAGGCCGATCAAGCCACCCAGAGGCGACCACATTGTCGCAACCAGCAATATCGCCCCCAGCCACCGCCGGTTGGAAAAATAGATGATGGCGTAAGTGTACAGGATCGCGTCGAGCGGGTATTTCCAAAATGGATCGTCGCGTTCGATGGGTTTGTCGATCATCAATTCACAGTCGTGGGTTCCTGCGTCTGTAGCCGCTCGGGGACCTGCTCCAATCCTTCCACGTATTCGAGGTTTTCTCCCTGGCGAATTACGTCGACTTGTCCGTTGCTGCCAATGATCACAACGGCTGGCCGGTAGGCGATGAACTGCATCGATTGCGTGACGTTGTATGCGCCGACGGGATGAACGACGAGTCGGTCGCCGGGATTCATGTGTGGCAGTGGCGCGTCTTCACGCACAACATCGATGTTCATGCACAACGGGCCGTAAACCTTCGTTGAGCCAATGGGGCCATGACTCTCCTGAGCGGGTTGAATATCAAATTTGTACCACGCGGCTGTGTACAACAGATTGACTCCCGCGTCGACGACAATCGCACGACCGCCGTCACCCGTGCGCCGCGAATCGACAACCGTCGTGATCAAATGGCCGGCTTCGTCAACGAGCGCGCGGCCCGTTTCCAAATACAACGTCGGCTGGGGCATATCGCGGGGCAGGTTTTCATTCAATGTTCCGCAGATCGCTTCGGCGTATTGTTGAAACGACGGCACGACTTCCTTGCCGGGCAAATATTGAAAGTGCAACGTGTTGGCCGATGCAAATCCGCCACCCGCGTTGATATATTCGACTTGGATGCCGAACTGGTCACGGGCCGCCCACAACAACGTCACGAGTTTGCTGATTGAAATCTCGTATTGGCCCGGATCGAGAATGAACGTGCCGATGTGCGAATGCAGTCCGACCAGCCGTAGGTTGCGACTGACGTAAATCCGCTTGATGGCCAGCATCGCGTCGCCATTTTCGTAGTTAAAACCAAACTTGGACCACGCAGGTTCACAGCCGGTCTCGAGATTCACTCGGATCGCCACATCCACCGTGCGGTCCGATTCGGCGGCGATTTCTTCCAATTCGCCGATCTCATGAAAGTTATCAATCTGGATCTTTGCCTGTTCCGCGATGGCCTGCCGCAAGATGGCGTCGGTTTTATACGGGCCATTCAAAATGATCTGGTCGCCGGGAATTCCCAGGTTGCGGGCCTTTTCATATTCAAAGTCCGACACCACCTCGGCAATGGAACCTTCGCTGTGAAAGACGCTACAAATTGCCCTCAGGTAATTGGTCTTGTACGACCAGGCAAATTGCACCTTGGGGTAGCGTGTGCTGAACGCGCGATAGGCCTCGCGATATTTTTCACGCAGTTTCTTTTCAGAAAAGACAAACAACGGCGAACCGTATTGTTCGACCAGTTTGTCGATCGACACACCATCAATCTTATCGACGATTTCGTCCGTGTTCCCGTGGCCGTGTTTGTCCAGGAAGTTGTTGACGTTTCGCTTGATCGTCGGTGGGACATACAGTTTCTTATGCATACACTTTGTCTCCTGTTGTCTGGCCGCACAGTTCGCCGAAGGTCGAAAGTTGGCCGAGTTGCTCGACGTCGCCCGTCACGTCGACACTGTGGCGGACAAAGAATTTTCCAGTGGGACATTCAGGTAACTGGGGCATCGCGCCCGTTGTCAGCGTCTCGATGACGACCGACGGCAGATTGTGTCCGATGGTCGACGGAAAGCCTACCCAGGCGGGAAAGCGCGGATTGATTTCGATCAAGTAAAACTCGTCGTTCTCTTCGTCCTTGACAAATTCCAATTCGAGCGGCCCGCGCCAATTCAACTCTTGGATCAAATTCATCGCGATCCCGTCCAATCGTTCATCTCGGACGGTGATCCCGCCAAAGCCCTTGCCTTTGTCCGTGACGATCGTTTTGCGAATGGCGCAGAACCCGCCCACGTTGCCCTGGCCATCGCCCACGGAGATCACGTCAAACTCGCTGCCGTCGATCGATTCTTGAAGAACAACCGGCCCGCCCCATTCGGAAATGATCTGATGAAATCGACTGATCAAGGTCGCTTCGTTGTGGACTTTGTGGGCGCCGTAGAATGGACCTTTGACAAACAATGGATATCCAATTTCTTTGGCGGCCTGGCGCAAGCCGTTCACTTCGACGGCCGTCATCGTCTTTGGCGAATAGCAGTCGCACTGTTCGGCCAGGTTTTCCAATTCCGCCTTGCGGCACGCTTTGAACGACTCGAGTGCCGGCAACATCATCTTGATGCCGCGCTCGGCCAGCTCTTGTTCGATTTTTAGCAGTCCTTGCATCTCGGCGTCGAGCGACGGGATCAAGATGTCAATTGGTTGCTGCGCAAGAACATAATCCAGACGCGCGAGCAACGCTTCGGAGCCAGCTTTGGGATACGGCAAATGATAAATGACGTCGGCGCTGTTGTCCGCATAAATGCCGCTTTCCAGAACGTCGTAGACCAGGCCGACGATCGTCAAGTCGCAATATGCGTCGCGCAAACTTCGAATGACGCCCGAGCCCGGCTGAGGGTTTTCGCCCATGTGTAAGCCGGTGACGGCAACAGTGAGTGACATGATTATCTCCTAAGTCCTTGATCGTGGTGGCATCCTGCAGCCACGACTTTCGCCATGCGCGCGGCGGCCCGCTACCGCCGCCAAATTCAAACTAACGAATAGCCCTTCAGCGATCGAACAAACGCTTCGACGTCTTGTGCCGCCGTGTGTTCATCCACGTCGTAGTCGCCTTGTACGCGGTCGACGATCTGTGTTTCGTCCAAGCCGTCCTTGAGCCAACGAATGATGTCCATGCCCGTCATGCTGATCGTATAGGTCAACCCCGTCTGGGGATCGAAGGCAAACCCGCTGTCGTTGATCGTTAGATCTCTCAGTCGATTGAGATCGTTCGTAGGCAAATCGGTTATTCCGTTTGTGGGGGCCGATTGAGACATATCAGTTTTCCTTCGTCAAATGTTCACTTTGCGTTCGCGTTTTAGTTCGTCCCGATGAATTGCGCGTCTTTGCACTCGCCGCGAATCCTGTATTGGCTTCGGCATGGTCGGGCAGCACGGCCAGCACGGCACCAAAAATGCCATTCGCCGTTTCCGCTCGTCCAATCTTCAAATAGCACCAGGCCAAGTTGGACGCCATCTCCAGATTATCTGGATAGGACGACGCCAGTTTGTAGTAATAAACTCCTGAGTTTCGGTAGTCCTTGCGGATGTAATAAAGTTGTGCGAGCGCGAGATTTGCTGTGTAGTTCAAGGGCGAAAGGTCCACCACTCGCTTGGCCGCTGCGATGGCTTCGTCCAATTGGTTGGCCGCACGGTGGCAGTTGACCAGACCCAACAGCGGCGTGACCGCAACGGGCGACAACTTCGCAGCCGCTTCGTAGGCCTTGATCGCGCGCTCGTAGTCTTTCTTCAAATAGTGCAACCAGCCAAGGCGCGTTTGGGCAAACGTGTTATTGCGGTCGCCTGTGATGCGCAACACCTGGTTCACCGCCTCGATCGCCTCGTCATACTCGTACTTGGTTTCGGCCGCAAAGGACTTGATCCAAAGCAACTGTATTTCCGTTCGCGGTGGTCCCTTCAAGAGCAAGTCGATCGTGTATTGAACGGCCGCTGCTCCTTCACGGTTTCCCGCGCTGGTCTCGGTTCGCTTGACGCGGTCCAGCGCCGATACGTAGGTATCAAACGCGCTCTTCGCCGACTCGTCGTATTCCGCTTTTGCCGCGGCGAGCTTGTCTTGATACTCTTTCAAGGCCGCCGCGTACTGCCGCTGATATTTCGCACTGGCCGCACCCAGATCGCGGTCATATTTCGACTTGGCAGCGGTCGCGGCCGCCGGATAGGCCTGTTGAGCCACGGCTGGTGCGGAAATGCAAATCAAGGCAACCAGACAATTCGCGCTCACTCTATTAAATAACAACATCAAATAGCTCCTGGAGTTCACCATGACATGCAATCGCCCGTTAAGTGCCTTGTGTGCAGGGGCTTAAGCGTCCGTGCCGATTCTTTGGAGCCAAAGCAATGGCACGTCATGGTTGTAAACCGACTGGCATAACGGTTGTCTACCGAACAAGTGTGGTTTGCTGTCAACGAAAACCTTGGGCGGATGGTGCGATCGTCAATATGCTTGTCTGCGTCGTTTGCCGCGGCTATAAACCACCCACATGCCTGCCAAGGAACCCAACCCTTCGTCGACCGAAACTGGCTATCGCAAAGTTGGTTACGAGATCTCCAGCGAGTTTCTGCGTGCCTGCCAACACGTCGGATCCACGCTGTTGGTTTCGACGTATCAGGCGGGCAAAGTCGCGGTAGTCGGTTGTGGGGCGGATGGGCTTCATCTGACGCTGCACAATTTTGAACAGGCCATGGGAATCGCTGTCCGACCGGACAAGATCGCGGTGGGAGCCCGTGGTCAAATCTGGTTCTTGCAAAACGCCGCGGACCTCGCTCCGCAGATCGAGCCGTACGGCCATTTTGACGGATGTTATTTGACGCGGTCAGCATTTGTCACCGGTAATATTCATGGTCACGAAATGGTGTGGTCGGGCGAACAATTGTGGATCGTGAATACCTTGTTTTCCTGCCTGTCGACGATGCACGACGACTTCAGTTTCGTGCCGCGCTGGCAACCGCCATTCATCACGGCGCTGGCCGCCGAGGATCGTTGCCATTTGAACGGTCTGGCGATGCACGACGGCAAGCCCAAATATGTGACCGTGATGGCCGAATCGGACGAAGCCGGCGGCTGGCGTCCAAACAAGGCGACGACCGGTTGCATTTTGGACGTGCAAAGCGGCGAGGTTGTGGCGCGCGGTTTCGCGATGCCGCATTCGCCACGGTTACATGCCGGGAAGCTCTGGGTATTGGACTCGGGGCGCGGAACCATTTGCACCGTTGATCCCGCGACCGGCAAAACCGACATCGTCACCAACGTGCCTGGGTACACGCGCGGGCTGGCCTTTGCTGGGCAATTTGCTTTCGTTGGGATGTCAAAGATCCGCGAGACATCCGTGTTCGGTGGCATTCCGATCGCCGAAAAGTTGAACGAGTTGCGATGCGGCGTCGCGGTTGTTGATCTCAATAGCGGACAAGCGGTCGCGTTCATTCAGTTCACCAGTGGCGTTGACGAGGTCTTTGATGTGCAAATTGTTCCGGATGTCCGCGTGCTCTCAATGCTGGGGCCGTTTCCTGATCTGGATGACACGAAACCGATTTGGTTGGTGCCGCGGGAAGACCAGGTGAGTCAGCTCACCTAGAGTGTTACGGCTGTCCGCGCGGCAAGCGACGAACACCCGTCTCGAGCCAGCCGTTCATCAAATCGTTTGACTCTCCTGTCGAGTAGTTGTCTGGCAATCCCAGTACATGGCCTAGTTCGTGCATCACGACCGTCAGCAAGTCTATATTCCCCGCGGCGGCGCTGTCGCCAGCCGCGATCAAGCCGGGCACGCCGTCGGATGAGAATTCTTCGTTGTCCAGCGGCGTCGGGTCAACAAACCAGCCGTATCCTGCTGCACTCGCATCGATGTAAATCGTCGTGCCGAAGGCCAGTCCCAGTCGCGCATCGTCGAGATCCACGATGTGAACTTCGACTTGCTCCAGCATTGATAGTTGCGTCTGAGTCAGCCCTGCGTGGGCCCAAATATCGACGGCAGCACTGACGACGCCCAACAACTCGCCGCTGTCGATTGGCACTTCGCCCGGCGACGATTCGACCTGGCCACCCGCCGCCAACAACGCGTTGCCCCAGCGTCCCACGATGGGTGTGTCGGTCGCACCGCCAAACAGCGACTTGGTATCGTCACCCGTGTCCCATTGCCGGTTGCCATTGCGGTCGAAATAAAACGTCGGATACAGCGTCGCGGTTGTCGAACGATAGACGCCGATGTCGTCATCACCATCGCCATCCCAATCGCCGATGATTGGTGTATCGTTGGCGTTGCCAAACAGACTAGCGCTGTCCGTCGTGGTGCCGTCCCATTGCGAGTTGCCGTTTTCATCACGGTAAAAGAAACCTGTGGCTGGCCGATAAACGCCGATGTCGTCAGTGTTGTCGCCATTCCAATCACCGATGATCGGCAGATCGCTCGTGCCGCCAAACCCAACCACCGTGTCCGTGCCCGACTCCCAAATTCGGTTGCCGTTGGTGTCGCGGTAAAAGAGCGAGTTCGTCGGCCGGTAAACACCGATGTCATCGATGCCGTCGCCGTTCCAATCGCCGATGATCGGCAAATCGTTGGCAGCGCCAATTAAGACCGTCGCATCGACCGATGTGCCGTCCCACTGACGATTGCCATTGGCGTCGATGTAAAAAGTCGAAGTGGATTGGCGATAGACGCCGATGTCGTCATTTCCGTCGCCATTCCAATCGCCGACAATCGGCAAATCGGTGGACGCGCCAAATCCAACCGACGTGTCCGTCGGGCTACCGTCCCAAAAGCCGTTGCCGTTGACATCGAAATAGAAAACACCGGTCGAACTTCGAAACACGCCGATCTCGTCGGGCACGGTTGTCGTCGTATACGACCACAGTTCGCGGCCGGTCGATCCGTTGTCCGCGCTGAAGAAAAGCTCACCGCCGGCTTCCGTCAAATAGAACGGATAGCCACTCGTGGAACCGGCTCGAATGTCTTTGACCAGCACGGTCCCATTGGTCGTTCCGTCGGTGCGCCACAGTTCGTAGCCATTGTTGTCGTCAAACGCGCGGAAATAAACCTGGTTGTCAAACGGCGTCAAATTGCGAATGAACGCCCCGTCTGCCCCGCCACGGATATCTTTGACCAATGTCGTCCCACTACTCGTACCGTCGCTGCGCCACAATTCATATCCGTTGGTGCCGTCGTTGGCGCGGAACAACAGCGTGCCTGACAGATTTGTTAGATAGCTGGGCCCGGAATTATTTGAACCAGCGTTGATGTTCTTTACCAACACGGTACCCGCCGTTGTCCCATCGCTCTTCCACAGTTCATAACCGTTGGTGCCGTCGTTGGCGTTGAAGAACAATGTCCCGCCCACGTTCGTCAGATAGCGAACTCCCGATCCATTGCTGCCGGGTTGAATGTCTTTGACCAACAAAGTTCCAGAGGCCGAACCGTTGCTCTGCCAAAGTTCCTCGCCCGACGAGCCATTGTCGGCCCGGAAGAACAGCGTCCCGTTGAAGTTCACGAGATTTGTCGGCGTCGAACTACCCACTCCCGCCTGAATGTCGGCGACTATCACGGTGCCTGCATCCGTGCCGTCACTTCGCCAAAGCTCGTAGCCGCCCGCGTCCGTAAACGCGCGGAAGAACAACGTTCCGTTCACATTGACCAGCTCGCGTGGATAGGAACCGGACGCTCCCGCGCGAATGTCCTTTACCAAGACCGTGCCCGCTTCGGTGCCGTCCGATTTCCACAGCTCGTTTCCATTGGCGCCATCGTTGGCAACAAAAAACAATGTGCCGCCGACATCTGTCAAATATCCGGGTACCGAGCCATAAAGGCCCGTGCGAATGTCCTTGACGCGCACCGTGCCCAGCGACGTTCCGTTGGTCTTCCACAGTTCCGACCCGCCCGACGAATCCGTCGCCTGGAAAAACAACTGGCCGCTCGATTCGGTGAAATAGCGCGGATAGCTGCTGTTTCCGCCGACGCGAATATCGCTCAGCAACACCGTGCCCGACTGAGATCCGTTGGATCGAAACAGCTCAAATCCGATGCCGCCTGTGTTGGCACTGAAGATCAGGTCGCCGTTAAACTCAGTCAGGTAATTTGGATAGGATCCCGATGTGTCGCGAATGTCTTTCACCAACAGTGTGCCAGCGCTGGTGCCGTCGCTCTTCCACAGTTCATAGCCGGATACACCGTTGTTGGCGCGAAAGAACAAATCTCCGCCCGCCTGGCTCAATTGAAACGGATAGGATCCCAAGCCGCCGTCAAAGATGTCTTTGACAATCACCGTGCCCGCCGTTGTCCCATCGCTCTTCCACAACTCGTAGCCGTTGTCGTTGTTAAAGGCACTGAAGAACGCCGTGCCGTTGACATTGGTGAGGCTCCGAGGATAGGAGCTGACTGTGCCGGGCTTGATATCCTTGACGATCACCGTGCCCACCGTCGTGCCGTCGCTCTTCCACAGCTCCGTTCCGTTGGCCGCGTCAAAGGCGGTAAACAACAACGTCCCGTTCCCGTTCGTCAGATACCCCGGGTACGAGCTGTCGCTGCCCGCGTTGATGTCTTTGACAAGAGACGTGCCGCCGGAGGTGCCGTCGCTTTTCCACAATTCGTATCCATTGTTGCCATCGTTGGCGCGGAAGAATAGCGTGCCGCCCACATTGGTCAGGTAATGAGGAAACGAGCTGTTGCTGTCCGCCTGGATGTTCTGCACGAGGACCGTGCCGCTTGTCGTGCCGTCGCTCTTCCACAGTGCATAGCCGTTGGTACCATCATCAGCTCGAAAGAAGGCCGTGCCGTTGACATCGGTCAGATTGCGCGGATACGCGCCGGTCGAGCCCGCGCGAATGTCGCGAACTATCACGGTACCGGCGGTCGTGCCATCGCTCATCCAAAGCTCGGTGCCATTGGTGCCGTCGTTGGCAATAAAAAACAACGTGCCGCCCACGTTCGTCAAGTTCTGCGGATAGGAACCTGTCGAGCCGGTGCGAATATCCTTCACCAGTACGGTCCCGCTCGCCGTGCCGTCGCTCTTCCACAATTCGCTGCCGTTGGTGCCGTCGTTGGCAATAAAAAAAACAGTGTTGCCAACGGTCGTCAAGTTTTGCGGCACACTGCCATAAATCCCCGTGCGAATGTCTTTGACAATCACCGTGCCAGCGGTCGTGCCGTCGCTCTTCCACAATTCGTAACCGTTGGTTGCGTCACGAGCACGAAAAAGCAAGGTGCCATTGGCATTCGTCAAATAGCGCGGATTACCCGAGTAGACACCAGAAAAAATGTCTTTTACCAGGACGGTTCCACCGCTCGTCCCGTCCGTCTTCCACAACTCTTCGCCATTGGTGCGATCGGACGCCACAAAGAACGTGTCGCTGCCAACTTCTAGGACGCTGTGCGGATTGGAATTACCGAACAGCGCAAGATCAGCCACCATGTCGACCGCCAAAGCAATTCGACACTCCAGGTGTTCAACGTTCAGTTGACGGCGAACCGTCAAGACTTTTTGATTGCGCATAAGTCTTTAAATGGACCAGGTCCAAGCAAGCAATCAGCGTTCTAGATTTTTTTCAGAAAAGCATGTCAAAGAAAAGAAAAGTGTGAGGACGGTTGAAATCGAACCGTCCCCACTCCCAAGTCCAAGTCCTTCTTCCTCTTATTCTTCGAAACTTGGACGTCTGGGACGATCGCCGCCGCCCTCTTCGCGACCGCCGCCTTCGCGCGGGCCACCTCGACCGCCCGGGCCGCCAGGACCACCTGGTTCGTGACGCCGATGAATCTCTTCGGCGAATTTCATCAATTCCGCTTTCGACAATTTGCCGTCGTTGTCTTCATCGAATTCAAATGCGTGTTCAACCATCCGATCAGGACTTGGTGGACCACCATCAGGACCGCCGGGGCCACGTCCGCCTGGACCACCTTGCCCACGACCCTCGCCACCACGACCCTCTTGGCCTCGATCGCCACCCGCACGACCGCCACCCTCACGAGGCGGACGACCTTCGCCTGGACCGCCGGGTCCTGGTCCGCCGGGCCTGGCCGGTCGTAGCTCGTCGTGCGTCAATTTTCCGTCACCGTTCTTGTCCAATGTTTTGAGCGCCGTGACGGCATTCGAGATTTCGTCGGCGGAGATCTCGTGATCGCCGTTTGCGTCCAACGCTTCAACAATGGGCGGGGGTGGTGGGGGACCAAAACCTCGACCACCTTCACCACCCGGGCCGCCAAAGCCACGTTGTCCGCCCTGACGATCGCCACCGTCGCGACTGCCACCGTCACGACCGCCAGGCGGTTGGGATACGACTACGTTTGAAATGGCAACCGCCGCAATGACGGCCGTCGCCAAGATCGCGATTCGTTTCATAATGCTTGCTCCAATTGGTTGGCTGGCCTGACATCGCGAGTCCGACCATCGATAAAACTGTTGTTTGCTACTTACCTTTACCCCAAATCGAGGTGCGGCATCCACTACTGGAACCGAAGTTATTCCGAAAGATTGCAACTCATTTGATGAGATTTCAGATTTCTTCGACGTCTTGTTGCCGTAATCCCTAGACCCAGTGGTAACGCCAAAAACTCGCGGTTATCCACAGCGGTCCAAAAAAATGTCTGACGGCAGCAGGATGCCACCGATACGAGAAATTACTGGGCGACACAATAGAGGGCTTTGCCGGACCTCAAAAAGATCTGGCCGTCGCAGATTGCTGGGGGTCTTGTCGCAAATGCGCGGTTGCTCGCCTTAGGGCGATCCACTACATCTCAAAGTTGAACGTCTGGCAAATATACCGCCAAGATCTTTGGCCAATCGTATCGTTCCCCACATAGATGCGGCCTTGTCCTGTGCCGCCGATTCTTAGGATGCCCTCAAGGTCTTCTAAAGGCGCGCTGATTTCGTAAGACGTCGACAAAGGTTGTTCCTGGCCCGACCGATCGGTGCGGGTGACGAGATCGCCGCCTGATTTGCTGGACAGCTTGCGCGGGCTGGCGGTCATTTTTGTTTTTGAGATTTGATCGACCGTGCTTTCGAACTCGCGCAAGGGCAAGTGTTCGACAAAGATCTCAATCGGTTGGCCGGTGCGGACGAATTCGATGTCGGACTGGTCGACAACCAGGATCGCCTCGACCTGGCGCGGATCGCCGACCAGGCAAACTGGCGTTCCCTTTTCGTAGAAGGCTCCAACATTGCGAATCTCCAGCGGAGTTCCAGTCCAAGTCGGTAATCGATCTTGTTCGCCTTTTTCTTCCGGGCGATAGTTCGCGGGCATAACGAATCCGGCCACGGGCGTTTTGACGATCAGTTTTTGAACCGCATGAACGCGTCTGCGCAACACCGCCTCGATCGTTGCAATGGATTGCTGGACACGTTCGATTTCCAACGAAGCGGATTCGTCGCCTTCGACTTCGGCATCTTTCAGCGATTTGAGCTGTGCCTTCTCTTGGTCGCGCTGTCCTTCCAGGCGCGTGATGGCCAACCATTCATCGAGGTTTTCCAACGTCAACAGAACTTGTCCTTCCGAAACCGGATGGTCCAGCTTGGCGTGGACGGATTGGACCGTGCCGGGAACGTCGACATAAACCGCCGTCGCGCCGCGTGGTTGGATGTGCAGACTGCCGCTGACATAGTGAGGCACGGGAATCAGCGCCACACCGGCCACCGCCGTCCCAATGACCACCAAACTGGCAAACATGCGAACTTTGTTCACTCTTTCGATCCTCCCAGGAACATAAAAGAATCTAGCCAACTGCCACAGCGGCATCACCAGCAGCGCCCACAACGACATCAGCGCGATCAACTGCCCGAGCACCTTTAGGCCGTACGGTTCAAACATGTGGTACAAGACCCACAGAATCGCGAATGCAATGAACCATTTGTAAATCCCAGCCGCGACGGAGTAGAGGGCAAAGAACCATTGCCGGCGTTGCGGCAAAAACGGATCGTAAGATTCCGGCAGTCCGAGCATCAACCCGCCGAGCTTTCGTCGCAAAATCGTGCTCGCCTTTTGCCGCAGGTTGGGGATCTCCAGCAGATCGGACAAGATGTAGTAGCCGTCATATCGCAACAGCGGGTTGGCGTTGAACAGCAACGTGCTGATGCTGCAGACGAACATCAAGTTGAGGCACAAGTAGTTGAACATGCCTGGCTGGCTGAACCACCACAGAAACGTCGCGATCGAGGCGATCACCAGTTCGACATACATGCCGGCGGCGCCAATGGCCGCCCGTTTCCATTTGCTGGGCAGCATCCAACTGTCCGACACATTGGCGTACAAACAGGGGGTCAACACCAACAGCATCACGCCCATCTCGTGGCATTCACCGCCCAACCGCTTGCATGCCAGTCCGTGTCCAAACTCGTGCAACACTTTCGTCACACCCAGCGTCAGTGCCAACCAAAACCAGTTCTTGACCGCAAAGAATTCTTGAAACGCGGGCAGCTTCGCCGTGAAAACATCGAACTGGGCGGCGATCAGCATCAACGCCCCGACGCCCAGCATCAAACACATGACTACGATCGGCCGCGAGAAAAACCAGCCGACCTGGCTGTCGAGCCACGAGAGCAACCGATCCGGATTAAATCCCTTGAAACGGATCGCCAAGATGTTCGTTAGCGAACACCATCGCTCGCGCTGTGTGCTTTCGTCGTCGCGTTTGCGAAGTTGTTCGCCTTGTCCCGCTGCGTCGGACACGACGAGCGAGCTGCGATAGAGCATGCCAATGAACTGATGAATTTCGGCGAGCGTGATTCTTTGTGGACGGAATTGTCGTTCGAAACGATGTTGGATGTCGTCGGGACTGGCCTCACCGTCGAGCATTTCCAACATCGCGTATTCTTCCTCTTCGAAGCGATAGTATTTCAGCGCGACGGGATCCTTGAGAATGTAATAGCGGCGGCCTTGGTACCATTGCTCGTCGACAATCAGATCCAAACGTCTTTGCAATCGCAACGGCCGGCTGGCGCTGGAGACAAGGCTGTTACCAATGTTTGCCATGTGTGTGTCAGGAATTAGAACCAGAACAAGACTTTGGCCTGAATGGTTTCGACTAACTCATGGAACCAGACGTAGCCAAACGAACGGCGTCCGCAATGTACGCGTGCCGTGACTTTTGCTCCGTCGCGCAAATCGGGCAACACATCCTTATCGATCGCCACACAAATTCGCACGGTGTTGCCGTTTTCATCACGAACATCGGCGCTGCGATCGATCGACGTGACGCGGCCTTTGAATTCTTCGCCTGGGTGCGTGGCTAAAATGAAAGTGACGCGCAGCGGCTCGTCCGACTTGCGACGTGCCAGGTCGACGTGCCCCATCCGACGTTCCGGCATCTGGAGTTCCAATTCCCAAGGTTCGGCGGGATTAAAAAGCGTCATCAGCCGCTGACCTCGATGGACGGGACGTTGTAACAACTTGTTGCGCACCTGCCAGGTCGCGACCTGGCCTTCGATTGGGCTGGTCACGATCATCTGCCGCCGTTGTTCTCGATAAATGGCAAGTTGCCGCTCGATGCTTGCTTTGGCGACTTCCAGTTGAGCGAGCTTTCCCGCCAACTCGATCTCTTGAACTGGATCCATCCGTGGGTTCTCGGTGAATACGCGGCGGATCGCAAAGGTTTGCTTTTCGTTCTCCGACAGTTGGCCGTTCAAGTCGATGATCTCCGACTCAAGCCCATGGTTTTCCAGTCGAGCGACGATGTGTCCTTTGGTAACCGCCATGCCCGGTTCGACCGGTACTTGAACTAGCGTTCCATCGGCCTTTGCAAAAATGTCGCGTTGCACCGTGGGACGCAACGTTCCGTCGGCGGACAAATCGAAATCGGACTGAACGACGAACAGGCCGAAAACGGCCAGGGCAGCCAGCAAGAGAACGAACAACGTGATTGGAAGATTGCGAATCGCGAGGATCATCCGCGATTTGCCCAACGCACGCCAAACGGGCAACAGGAACAAACCGTTGTATTCCAGGGCGCTGTGCAGAGCATCGGCGCTGTGCGCGGCAACCACATCGATGCGCTTCGTAAAAGCGTCGGTCAATCGATTGTCTTTGAACTGTTCGACCACCAAAGCGGCGATTGTTTTCGATCGACGGCGCGAATTCTCGGTCTTGTCCGGCGGCTCTTTCAGCGGAACGACGACAACACTTTTTGCATGCGACTTGTCGACGTAGCTGTTCAGCCGCTTTTCGATCTGCGGCGGCAGATTCTCCGCATCTCCGTCGTACAACAACGGCTGGCCCCCCCGGACAACAGCCGTTGCTAAACCACCGAGATGCCGGATCTCTCTCGCTCGTCGATCGATCGTATCCAATCCGCTGACCACTTCGATTTTGCATTTTCCGCCGCGACACAATGCCACGCTCACACGATCCGCGCCAACGAGCCGCCGCCCTTCGTTGGCAATCGTGTACACAGTGTCCCGCACATTCAAGCTGTGGTGCACCGTGTGAATGAATTCCTCAAGTTGATCCCAAAGTTGCTGCCGATCGCCGAAGCTACGCAGACGTCGCGTCTTCAAATAGTCGCCTGCCAAGTCGCACATCTGCATCAAGAATCGCAGATAGCCGCGCTGTGTTGTCGGACCGCCGCCGGGACGTTGCAGGATTTCAACGACGCCTTGCACTTCGCCGTCGATTTTGATCACGCCCATGACCAACAAAAAATCGGTCGGATTGCCCGCCTCGTCTTCGTCAGCCGAACCTGACCTGGGTTGGACCAGCGTGGACTGGCCTGTCTCCAGCATTTTTTGAAGCAACAGCGTGTGTTGAAACTGCCGATCTTCGTCGTCGGCCAACTGGGCCTTGGCCATATTGATTTGATAACGCAGCTCTAACCGGCTGCCTTCATCGACGGACCAAATCGCTCCACCCACCGAGGCCAAAGCGGCCGAGATCCGGTTCAAAAACCCTTCGTAAAACTCTTCCAGCGAACAATCAGACTGAGAAAGCTGCGTGATCTCGTTGACGAGCCCGCGAATTTCCAGCTTCGTCTGCTGGACCAACATCGGGTCAACCGCAGCGGACGTTGATGGCCGTCGCGGCTCGGTTGATTCGAACGAATCAACCGGAGCGTCTATCGATTGGGTTGTACTCATCCTTGATTAGCCCAACACGTGTTTCTAATTGAACAGAAGCAAATAAAGGGAACGAAGAACATGTTTGTTTGCTTTGTTTTTTTCAGTTTAAAAAATGCGGGCAAACGGAACGTGCGCGTGATTCAATTGTCGACCTGATAGCCCAGTGAACTGTCGTTAAAATTTGCGGAATCCGCAAACTCTTTCCAAACTGCCCAGTCCCGCACGGCAGCTTATTGCCCCTGCTTACCACTGAACGGGATACAAAACGATAGCAAAACACCTGCTGTCATCAGTGCGAGGGCCGCGACCCACTCTGGATTGATGTTGCTCAAAGCAAACTTGGTGCTGGAGTAGATAATGAAGACCGCGGTCAGCGCGAATAAGATTGGTGTCAGGGGATACAAGATGACATGATAAGGTCGCTCGGACTCTTGGTCCTTGTGCCGTAGAACGAACAGCGCAATCGCGACAAGTAGTAGGAAAACCCAAAACAGCGGCGTCGCGAAGATGACCATTCGATCAAATCCATCCGACGAAGCAAGTGCGATGATCAGCGCCAAGGAAACCATGCCTTGACCAACCAACGCGCGAATCGGTGCACCGAATCGTTGGTTCCATTTTCCTAGCCAACCGAACAGTGGATGTTCAGTTCCCAACGCATAGTAGATTCGCGCCCCGGTCAACGTCATGCCGTTGATCGCTCCCAAAGCCGAACAGCAGATTAACAGGCTAATGAATCGGCTGCCCCAGACGCCCAGCCTGGCGTGCATCAAGTCGGCGGCAATGGCTCTGGTGCTCGCCATGCCGTCGTACCCCATCGCGAAAATGAACGCCAAATTGACCAGCAAATAGACCACCGTCACCACCAGCGTTCCCAGCATCAGCGTGCGAAGAAGATTCTTGCGAGGCTCGCGAACTTCCGCCGCAACAAAGGAGATGTCATTCCAGCCGCCATAGGTGAACAGAATCATGATCAGGGCGTACTCCAAACCGAAGTTTGGCAATCGGCTGTCAGGGTCTGGTTCGCCGACGGGTATGATCCAAGAAAATGCAAAGGCAAAAACTGTCAACAGCCCAGCGACTTTAAAGGTGGTTAACAAATTCTGTGTCAGCTTGCCACTCTGGACGCCCAGAATGTTGATCGCCGTCAATACGATCACCGCCGAACTGGCCAGCAGCGTGTCGGTCAGGCGACTTGGTTCCAGCCCAATGAGTTGGTTGGCGTAGCGCGTGTACACAAACGCCATCGCCCCAATGTTGCCGGGGCGAATGATCCAGAATTGTGCCCAGACGAACAGAAACCCCGTCCGACGCCCGTAGGCTTTGGTGAGAAACACGTAGTCGCCGCCTTGCTTGGGGTAGGTCGTGGTGAGTTCGGCAAAACAGAGTGCTCCGACCAAAGCCAGCAACCCACCCACAAGCCACAGTGAAATCAACGCCGCCGGACCACTGACGCTGGCCGCGATTTTAGGTGTGGTTTCGAAGATTCCCACGCCAATGATGATCCCTACGATGATGCAAACCGAGTCGAACAAGGTGAGTTGCTGACTGGGGCCGAGATCTTTGTCGGGCGGCTTCGACATGGGGTCACTATAATCTGAATTGTTTTCAGCGAAGAGGGGCCAAGCCGCGCGAATGTTTGCTACACTTCCGTCACTGCCGCGGCACCAACACAATCCAGGATCATTTTCTATGTCCGACAAGCCCGACGACATTTGTCCGCGAATCGATCGCGTCAACGACTCGCCCACCCATCCGGCATCGCCGCCGATCTATCCCACGTCGGTGTGGCAATGCGAGGATCCTCAGCAAGCCTACGAGATTCTCGAAGGTCATCAACCGGGCTATGTGTACCAACGGGGCGATCATCCCAACGCCGACGTCTTTGCCGAGAAGATCAAACAACTGCACGGGGCCGAATGTGTTGCCGTCGCTTCGTCGGGAATGGGTGCGATGGTGACCGCAGCACTGTCGCAACTTCAATCGGGCGACCACATTGTCATCAGCAATCAACTTTATGGTGAGAGTTCCATTTTCTTTCGTGATGAGTTGAGCCGAACAGGCATCACTTGCGATGAAGTCGACACGTGCAACTTAGAAGCAACCGCGAGTGTGTTGTCAGAAAACACCAAGTTGTTGGTTGTCGAAACAATCACCAATCCATTGTTGCGAGTGACGGACATTTCCGCATTGGCGGACTTGTGTCACTCGCGCGGCATCAAGTTGCTCGTAGACAACACCTTTGCGACGCCAGTGATCTGCCAACCACTGGCACTGGGTGCGGACTTCGTCATGGAGAGCGTCAGCAAAATGATTAACGGACACACAGATGTGATGCTCGGGGTGCTCTGCGGCGGCCAGTCTGATTGGCAGCGAGTCCCGCGCGTATTGCGAACTTGGGGGCTGGCCAGCAGCCCATGGGATTGCTGGCTGGCCACGCGCGGAATGGCCACGCTGCACTTGCGCATTCAACAAGCCGCTCAGAACGCAATGCACGTTGCCCAGTGGCTGAGTGATCGCAAAGAGATCGAGCGGGTAGATTATCCGGGACTCGACAACCACCCGGATCGCGAATTGGCCAAGCGCCAATTGAAAGGCGGGTCGGGTAACATGTTGACGTTTCACCTGCGCGACGGTCGACACGCCGCCGACTCCTTTATCAAGGCCGCCCATCAAATACCGTTTTGTCCGTCTTTGGGCGAGGCTTGCACAACACTGAGTCATCCGCAATCGACAAGTCATCGTGCACTATCGGAAGACCGGCGTCTATCGCTCGGGATCACCGGCGGCACGATCCGGCTGTCCGTGGGAATCGAGTCGGCGGATTTTATTCAAAACGCCTTATCCGAAGGGCTCGAGTCGTTAGGCTGACGAAGCGTCTTGTGCCTCGACTCGCCCGTCGATCGTCTTCCGATGGAAGCCCGCAAATACAATGCGCGGGGAATCATCAACAAAAGAATCGGCGCGCAATTGACAATGAGAAGCAAGTAGAACAGCTTGACTAGTGCCGAGTCGTAGGTCTTGAACCAGAACCGGTCCCACAATTTCGACCACATGCCAGCTTGAAACCAGATTGTCTCGTACGGGAGATATCTGACCGTGTTCCCAACCGCTTGACCGCAATGGTCGCAGTAATTGTCGATGGCCGAAACCGGATTTGTACAGTGAAGGCACAACGGAATCTCGGTGAGGGAGTGTTTGCCAAAGACAGCGCCTTGCGACTCCACTGGAATGCCCTGGATCATTTCGATGCCGCAGCCAAAAACCATGGCACTCAGAAATAACAAAACCGACCCAAAGATCAGGGCGGTCATCGCCCCGGTGACGTCCACCGCGGCGCCAAGGATGAGGCTGAGAACAACAATCACTGTCAGGAGATGACGCAGCGTGAATTGCCACTTCGACGAGGCTTCCAGAGAATCGTCTGAAGAATCTTCGAGAACACTTGAATCGTGCTCGGAAGCCGCCTCGTGGTAGCGACCACTGCCGCAGTGCCAGCACACGACGAAAAACTCTTCGCTCTCCTCACCACATTCCGGACAAGACCACATGGTGCTCTCTCAAGTATTCGGTCGGGTCTATGCGCGTGAAGGCGTGCCCCAATGATCGCGGTAATCGCGTGACAACATTGCGTTGGCCTGCTCGTCGCCTGAGATTTGTTCCGTCTTAGGGTCGAAGGTCACAGTGCGGTTGAGCCGCGTGCTGAGATTAGCCAAATGGCACAGCGTTGCGGAATAGTGCCCGACTTCAATACCCGCCCGTAGCGGTTCATCGCTGCGAATCGCGTTGACGAAGTTTTGGTAGTGACTTGGCAGGTTGGGCGATTCGTCTTTCAGTGGCATTTCGCGATTGCTCTCGTCGTAGACTTTCAAGTGGCCGCGTTTGCTCAGCAGCATCCAGCCCTTCGTACCATAGAAGGCGTTGCCGTTGTCAATGCCGACAGTCAATCCGTAGCGAGACCAGAGCCGCATTTCAAACACAAGTTGACGACGATTGCCAGGTTTGCCATCGCCAGGATAGTCGAAAGTTACGAGCTGCGTGTCCGGGAACTGTTGATCGTCGTTGAAAACGAACTTGCCACCCAGCGCCGATACATGCGACGGATGTGTGTCGACGCCGAGCCCCCAGCGGGCGATGTCGATTTCGTGAACACCGTCGTTGCCCGTGTCGCCGGTGCCAAAGTGATGCCACCAATGCCACGTGTAATGGTGGCATGTTTTGCGAAACGGAACCATTGGTGTGGGACCAACCCACAAGTCGTAATCGAAACCTGACGGCGGATCACTTGGGTCGGCGTGACCAATTTGGCCACGCTTTTGAACGTTCCACGCTTTCGCGACCAATACGTCGCCAATCGCGCCGTCACGCAGCAGTTGAACGCCGCGGGCGATGAGATTCATCGAGCGGCTTTGCGTGCCGTGTTGGACCAAACGCTTGTTTCGACGAGCGGCTTCGACCAACAATCGGCCTTCGCGGACGTTGTGCGAACAAGGTTTTTCGACGTAGACATGTTTGCCTGCGTCGCAAGCCAGAATCGCCGCGGGACTGTGCCAGTGATCCGGTGTGGCAACGACCACAAAGTCGACCGACTTGTCGTCCAGTGCGGTGCGAAGATCTTTAATGGCCTCTGGCTTGCCACCGAATCGCTCCGACATCGAACCGGCACGCCCAATGTCGGGGTCGCAAACGTAAGCCACTTCGACGTTGTCAATGCTGGCAAAGGCGGGTGCCAGCCCACGCGACCGACCGCCACAGCCGATCAGTGCGAAACGCAGTTTGTCGTTGGCGGCGGCCTCCGTCGAACGGACGGACGAGACCGCCGCCGCTCCCGCCACGCCAGCCGCTGTACCCTTGAGAAACGCTCGTCGATTGGTTGCTGGCATGGCATGCTCCCTTTTTCTTGGCGAGATCGGCGATGGCATTGTTCAACAGTAGACACAATCCGATCCGTGATAGCAATATTCTGTCAGAGTCCATCGGCGGCCAAGAAACCGATGCCTAAAACTGAGGGTATCCAAGAATGGACCTTGGCAGTCAGGGCTTGTCTCTGCATATAATTATGCCTGATGGATTTCGTCGCATACCCGCACAGGTACGGAGAATTGATGAATGACGTTGCAGCAAGATGAAAAAACCGTCGGCCTTTCGGCAGACGCGCCGGAGCAACAACCCCAGGAAGAATTCCCACAGCCCAAAAGGCGGTCCTGGTGGTGGCGAATCGTGGTCGGTTTGTTGATGGTGCTGGGACTGCTGGTGCTGACAGGTGTCGGCCTGTTTGTCGCTCAGTATTGGATTCAGAGCCGTGCCACTGCCGAAGGCGACAGCGTGAAGGATCCAGACGTTGTCATTCCAACCGACCAGAAGTCAAATGAAGACAAAGTTCCTGAGCCGAACCGGCATCCCATCGAACCGGCGCTCGATCTTGCCAACGCGGGCCTCGAGCACATTCGCAGCAAAATCAAGGACTATACCGCGGTCCTGACCGTGCGGCAACTCATGCCGAGTGGCCAGGAGTCCGAGGAAGCGATGTTTGTCAAAATCCGCAACCGAAAGGTCGACGAAGACGGCAAGATCATCGTGCCGTTTGCGGTTTACCTTAGATTCCTTAAGCCAAGATTCAAGAATGGCCGTGAGGTGATTTGGGTCGAAGAGGCGAACGAAGGCAACCTGATCGCCCACGAACCGGGACTACTAAATTTCAGGCGATTTCATCTTCCGCCCGATGGGCCCATCGCGATGATGGGGCAACGCTATCCGATCTGGGAAATCGGTTTGGAGAAACTCGTCGAGCAATTGATCATGCGCGGTAACGAGGAACTGCAGTACGGACACGAACAATGCGCAGTCGAGTTTCTCAAGGGAACGGTCGATGGGCACCCGTGTACGATCATTCAGATTTTGCATCCCCAAGAGAAGCCCGCGTTCACTTATTATAGGGCGCAAGTGTTTATCGATGACGAGCGGCAGATCCCGCTGAGATACGTGTGCCAACTGTGGCCAGAAGGCGAGGGCAAAGAACCGCCCGTGGACGAAGAGTACAACTATCAGGATGTGAAGATCAATGTCGGATTGACCGACCTGGATTTTGATCCCGACAATCCGGCCTACAACTATCCATAGCTGACGTCATCATTCTTCCCCGCGCGTGGCTTGGTTCAAAGTTAAACGGCGCGGCCGTTGGCCGCAAGCAAACTGTAGGACGGATTTCCAATCTGTTGTTTGTACATAAGTCTTTCGCCCTGAAAGGGCCTACAACAAATCAGCCCAGGGCAGAGCGAAGCGGCTTCAGCCGCGAAGCGCCGCCCTGGGTTTGCGAACCATC
>CAYFJO010000111.1:0-27147 GCA_964343305.1 uncultured Pirellulaceae bacterium
ATTCACCCAACCAAACCACGCGGCAGGTAAATCCTCATCTGCCGCTCGCCTTACAGGAAAGCCAGGACCGCCGGATGATTCTCTTTTCTTTCATTGTTCGCACGGCGTCCACGGCCTGGAAGTGCCAGTTGTTGAGAAGAGTTTTGCCCGAATAGTCGAGCTGATCCAAGAACTTGGACCTGACCGCGTCCTATTCAAGCATGGACAACTGAGGGCAAGGGAAGTGTCGTTGTTGGGGAAGCTGACGAAACTCAAAGTTCTTCGACTTTATAGAATTCAAGTTCGTCAAGAGGATTTGGCAAACCTGAAGGAGATGCTTCTCCTGACGCGTGTTTCTTGTGGAGATTCCTTGGACAACATGAATGGGCCTCGAGTCGTCCTCGATTGCTCAGGCGGGTTTCCGATATCTCGGTAGAAAAGCCGAGAACACTCTTTAGCCGCTGTCAAGATTGGATCCTTTCATCGCCTCAAATTAGGCCATCACAAAGTGGGACGGCTGAACCACTCATTCGCTCAAGTCCAATTTGTCCAACCGCTTCACAATCGGGATCGCCTTGGCGGCCAGCTCGGCGGCTCGTTTGGCTGCTGCCTCTCTTGCGCGGGCTTGCGCCTCGGCAAGTCGCTTTCTTGACTCGGCATCAGATTGTGCAAGCGTCTCGGCGTTGAGCGTTTTGAAGGACAGCTTGACGGGAATCTTTCCGACTCCCGAACTGGTTGCCACGTCCATTGTCGCGGAAAAATCGAGAGACTGCGGGATGCCCTGACGTTTATCGAATTTAAACGTTCCCGATCCATTGACATGCATGTACGGCCTATCAGAGTCTTCGCCGCTCATCGTGATCAATTCGAGTTTCTTCTGGATGTCCACGATGTCGCCCGATGTCCTCGATAGTTTAAAAGTCGTCACTTCGATCGCCGGGTGCATCCGGGTCGCGGATAGCGTCTGTGATTGTGGTCGCGATCCGAACCGATTTCGACCGAATCGCGAATAGGGAGAATAGGGATTGGATGTTGGTGCGGTGGGAATCGTCACCGTTTTGGTTTCAGGGATGACCGTGACCCGTGCGGATCGCCAATCGTTGGACTCGTCATCAGAAAGCGGTTGCAAACCAACCATGGCGACTAGACCAAGATGACCGGGCAAGTTCTTGTCGCCGCTGCAATAAGAAACTTCGCCCGTCGAATCGACGAGCACAACGCCTTTTTCACTAGTGGAACCACGCGAGCGACGTGAACTGCCTGTCTTCTCGTATGTGGACCAACGACCATCGTATTGAATCACCTTCTTCTCGGCGATTCCGATTCCGCCCGGTCCCATTGTCACCTTGATCAGCCCGACCAACTTGGTGACGTTTTCGGCAAGGTCGGGACCCGACAACACCTGGTCGGCACTGTTTGCCAGCGCGAACTTGAGTTGATAGCGATCCATCAGTTTTCGGACGTCGTTCGAAGTGACGGCGAAACTCATGACGTGGCCTTTTTCGTTCATCAGCGGACCGCCACTGTTTCCGGGATTCACCGTCACGTCCAGCTCAAATACCTTGCTGCCTTCTTGTTCGTTGATTCCCGACACCGTGCCGCGCGTGATTCTGATGCTCTCACCCAACTGGTCGGTTAACGGAAAACCAAACGCGCGAAATTCCTCGGCCAAGCGAACTTGATCGGAGTGTAGCTAATTCAGGACTTTCTTCACGGTGTCGCGTGCTGCATCCCAATGCTTCGATGCTTCGCCAAAGTCGACGTTCATCCATTTTAGCGATGTGTCATTCGGCTTAACGCGTGGTTCAATTTTGACGCGAGGATTGACGGGGAACTGTGCGCTCTCTCCTTTGGCCAGACGCTCTTCGATCTCTGACTTGAGCAAATAGTCAACGAGTTTTCGTGCGGCCGAGGAGTTAGGACTGCCTTTGATGATCCCAAGCGTGTTGGGAATGAAGGGAGTGCCGATTTCGTCTTCGCCTTGATCAGGATAAACGATCGCGACTTTTGCGCCCTTATCTTTCTCGATGATCGCGTCATCGGTGTCGGTGATTCCAAACGCATAGCGGCGAGCGGCGACGTCTTGGGCGACTTGCTTGTTGCCGGAGACGATGGCTGCATTTGCCTTTAGTTTCTCAAAGAACTCGGTTGCCTTCCTGTCACCTAGATGAGTGAATAGAATCGCAGCGTGGCTGGCCGTGGTGCCGAACATTGGCTTGGCGACGGCGACTTTGTTCTTCCACTTTTCGTCGACCAGATCATGGATCGAACCAGGCCAGTCGGCTTCGTCGGGCAGAACTTCGGTGTTGATGATGAACACGCGGGCGCGGGCGGCGAAACCGTGCCAGTGGCCGTCGGGGCATTTGTAATTCGTCGGGAAATCGTTGGCGGATGGCGATACATATTTGTCCAGCAGTCCCTTTTCTTGCAGTCGCAACGTGTGCAAGATTTCGTTGTTCCAAAAGACGTCGCAACGCGGACGCTTTCGTTCTTGAATGATGCGTTCGGCCAGACCGACCGTTTTGTTTGACTCGACGTCGTAAACCGGCAGCACCGTGATGCCGGTTTGTTTTTCAAATTCGTCCAGGATCGGCTCGGAGAATTCGCGATCCAGCGCGCAGTAGACAACCACTTGTGGACCGTCGGCGCTCCAGCATCCGGCGGAGGCCAGCGGAACAAGAATGACGAGTATCGCCAAAGTCAACTTGCTTCTTTGGTCCATTGTTTGATCCAGTCGCGTAGTTGCGCGAAACCTTTGAGTAGTCCGTCGAGCGACTCGTTGAAATGTTCCAGGCACCACGGGCCGCGATATCCGGCGTCCCAGGCGACTCGGAAACACCGCTTGATGTCGTATCTCGGATGCTCGCCGTTGGGTCCCAATTGATATGCCTTGAAGTCGCAGGTTACCGCGTGCGGAAACGCCTTCTTCAATCCCTCGAAACGAACTTCGTTGGTCCAGTTGCCAGTGTCGGGCGCGGCGTCGAGACCTTGTGGCACTTTGGCCAGCACAGACGGAATCGCATTCGGGTTGTTGCTGATCCAGCCGTTGTTTTCAATCAACAGGCTGATTCCCTTTGGTGCCGCGTAGTCGATCAGTTCTTTGTAACTGTCAGCCAACCGATTCAGGTCGGGACGGCCGGAACCAGGAAGAGGTCGAACCCAACGGCAACCAAGTCGCTGGGCCACGTCAATCGTGCGGCGATACTCGGTCATTGCCTTTACGCGCGTTGCTTTGTCGGGGCTGGCCATGTCCAAGCCACGCTGGTTCATCTTCAAATTGGTGATGATGCAACCGGCTTTCTCGGCACGCGTTCGCAGTTCATCGATGTACGCGGGCTCGAACGACTCCAATGTGCGAGTCATCAGGTCGATGACGCGCATGTCCAACTCGTCGCGCATCATCACCGGCAAATCCAACATCCGCTGTTTGCCCTTTTGCGGCTTGAACGTGATGTGCTTCATGAACGAACCGGTCGTGATACCGATTTCGCCTTTCAAATCTTCCGCTGGCGTAGCGGGTCTTTCCGTCGCGCGAAGCTGAGAAACGAACGCAGCACCAAGCGTGGCCTTCATCGCGGTTCGTCGAGAGATGGTCATGTATTACTCGGCTTGTACAGTTTTTGCGAGACTTTGGTTCACGGATGTGGTTCAATATACGAGTTCGCCACCGAGCAGTTCAAGTAATCACCGTTTTAAATTGGTGCGGGAGTTCAGCGATGAGAGCCATCCGATTCACGATCCTTGTTGTCGCGTGTGTCTTGTTTGCAAATTCTGTTGTCGCGGCGCAGCAAGAGGGGGATCAACCTCGTCGCAACAACGATCGTGTGCTCGACAATCTCTTTCGATTGCCGCCGGGAGCCAAATTGACGGACGAGCAAAAGGAAAAGCTCGACGCACTGCGAAAAGAAAAAGGGCCAGAGCGTGTCGCAAAACTCGCCGAGCTTCAGAAAAAGATGCTCGCGATCTACACGCAAGAGCAACGCGATGCGCGACAGCAGGCGTTCCGAGCTGCTCGCGATGCCGGCAAAGACGCGCGTGAAGCACAAAAGGCCGGTAACGACGCCGTCGAACTCTCCAAGGAGCAACAGGTCGAGCTCGACAAGGCCAGACGTGAGCAACAAGGAATTTTGCTTGCCACGCGCAAAGACATCAATGCGATCCTGGGTCGAACGAATGATCGGCCGGCGCGTGGGCCACGGATCAAGCCGACCGAGGCCAACGTCAAGTACGGCCCTCACGAACGAAACGTGCTCGATTTTTGGAAATCGGAATCGGACAAACCGACACCCGTGTTGGTCTCAATTCATGGCGGCGGATTTCGTGGCGGCAACAAAAGCGTCGCCAGTTCATTGTTGCAGCAGTGTTTGGACGAAGGAATCTCCGTCGTTGCGATTACGTACCGTTTTTCACAACATGCAATCGCCCCGGCTTCGTTCACCGACTCCGCCCGCGCGATTCAATTTGTTCGGTCGAAGGCCAAGGAGTGGAACCTTGATCCCGAGCGATTCGCATCGACGGGTGGTTCGGCTGGTGCGGGCATTTCGTTGTGGCTGGGGTTTCACGACGACATGGCCGATCCGAACAACGACGATCCCGTCTCCGGCAGTCGACGCGCCTCTCGTGCATGTTCGTCAGCAACGGCCAGACGTCGTACGACCCGCGTTTCATTCGCGAGTTGTTCAAAGAAACAGATACTTACAAACACTCAGCGCTGGCCCAATTGTACGGCGTCAATTTGAACGAACTCGACGATCTGCCGAAGGAAAAGTATGAACTGTTCGAAGAAGTTTCGGCTCTGCCGCACCTGACCAAAGATGATCCGCCGGTGATTCTTGTTTACAGCCGTTCGATTGACACACCAATCAATCCGTTGGAATTCATCACGCCAAGTTTGGGCAGGCGTTGAAAGAAAAGATGGACGAGCTTGGCATTGAATGCGAAGTGCATGCGGCAGGCAAACGACTGGGCGGCGAACGGCCAACGTCGACGTTTGAGTTCATGAAGCGTTGCTTTGGGTTGACCGACTAGACCGCGCTACCGCACGAACGCCGGTTTCTTCGTCCGATTCGCTCGGTTATTATGGGACGAATCTTTGAATCTTGGCACAAATCGTATGGAGATGAGTTTATGATTTCTCGTTCGCTCGTGTTCTTGGGGATCTTGGTTTTTGCGTGCAATCTCGGAAATGGAGCCGATTTTCAGAGCGAGTTTGACAACACTCCGGATCGAGTCTGGGTCGGGGCCGACTACTGGGCCAACCCGATGGAAGATTGGCGAATACACGATGGGCGGCTGGAATGTCTGAGCGGCGGTCCCGGGCGGAATGTTCATGTGCTGACACATGCCGTGGAGTCAGCTCAACATGATTTTTCCGTTCTCGCGGCATTTGAGCTGATCGCAGAGAGCAAGAAGGTTGGGTCAGTCGGGATTCGACTTGGCTCGAAGGACGAGATCGATGACTATCGAGCGGCGGCGTTGCGCGGCCGTGGACTGGATGTCGGTATCACGAGCGACGGCGTGCTGTTTCTCGGTAGAAAGGAGTTGAAGCTGGATGAGCCGGCCACGTCGGGCGAATTGCGTTTGATCGCGACGAAAAATGGTCCCGGCGGTTACGCGTTGAGTTTGCGTTTGCTGCGCGAGGACGGCAAGGTGCTTGCCAAGTTGGAAGACTCTGCGATTAAGTCTGACCAGGTGATTGGCGGAGTAGCGTTGATTCACAACTCGCGCCAAACCGACGCCAAGATGGGACCACGATTCGCGTTCAAGTCGCTTCGCATGATTGGCAACAATATTACATCGTATCCCGATCGCGCCTTTGGGCCCATCTTGTGGGCAATGCACTCCCTGCATCACACTCCAAACGGACATGTTTTGAAATTGACGGCGCAAATGGCCCCGATCGACGATCCAGCCAGCATTGTGGTATTAACGATTCGCGGGAAAACCGTTGGCAGGACACAGATCGATCCGCTGTCGCGAACGGCAACCTTTCGGATTACGAAATGGGATGGCTCGGTGGACACGCCCTACCAGTTGTACTATCGGCTTCGTCGCAAAAAGGGGGTGAAACCTCACAAGTATGATGGAATGATTCGGCGTGATCCAACCGACAAGTCTTCCGTTTCCGTTGCGGGATTCACGGGCAATCAAGACTACGTTTTTCCGAACTTAGAGATTGCTGCCAACGTCGAGCGGCACGATCCCGATGTCCTTTTCTTTTCCGGCGACCAGATTTACGAAGGGGTTGGCGGCTATGGCATCATTCGCGAGCCGGTCGATCGGGCGGTGTTGAACTATTTGCGCAAGTGGTATCTGTGCGGCTGGGCGTTCGGCGATTTGATGCGCGATCGTGTGACGATTTGCCTGCCTGATGATCATGATGTTTATCAAGGCAACATCTGGGGTGAAGCGGGCATGAAAATGCCGGAAGGCAAAACGACGTCCAGCGGTGGCGGCTATCGACAGCATCGCGACTTTGTCAATGCCGTACATCGTACGCAGTGTTCGCATCATCCCGACTTTTATGACCGCACGCCGATTAAACAAGACATCAGCGTGTTTTATGGACCGATGACGTACGGGGGCGTCAGCTTCGCAGTGATCGCCGATCGGCAGTTCAAGTCTGGTCCGGGCCATGTCGCCGACTGGCAAGGTCGAGCCGACCACGTGCGCGATCCGAAATACGACGTGAAGAAACTCGACAAGCCTGAACTGCAGTTGCTAGGCCGGCGTCAAGAAAAGTTCCTCAAAGAGTGGGTGCACGATTGGTATGGCGCGAATTTCAAGTGCGTGTTGTCGCAGACCATTTTTTGCAACTTGGCGAACTACCACGGCGGCAATCAGGCGTTCATTTTTGCCGATCTGGATTCGAATGGTTGGCCGCAGACGCCTCGCATTCGTGCGATCGAAATCATGCGAAAAGGTTTTGCGTTACACTACGCCGGCGATCAACATCTGGCGTCGATCGTGCACCACGGCACGGATGAGTTTGGCGATTCGGGCTGGTCGTTTTGTGTGCCGTCGATCGCGGCCGGCTATCCGCGCAGTTGGCGTCCGGATGAAGAAGGGCGCGCGGTCCACAATCGTGTCAACGGTCCAAACACGGGCGACTATCTCGATGCGTTTGGCAACAAGATGACCGTTTGGGCCGTTGGCAATCCAGCCGCCAAGAATCGCAAAGGTCGTGTCTTGACCGCACAGGATAAAGCCAGTGGCTACGGTCTCGTTCGATTCAATCACAAAGACCGCACGATCACGATGGAGTGCTGGCGATTGATTGCGGACGTGACAAAACCGGACGATCAGTTCAAAGGCTGGCCAAAGACGATCGATGTCACCGACAACTACGGCCGCAAAGCAGCCGCTTATTTGCCGACGATTCAAGTCCAAGGATCGGCGGACCCGGTTTTGCAAGTGATCGACGAGAGGTCTGGCGAAATCGTTTATACGCTGCGAATTCACGGCAACAGGTTCAAGCCCAAAGTTTTTCGCCCCGGCAATTACACGGTCCGGTTGTCCACTGACGACGGTAAGAAAACGGAGCGAACGGGTATCAAGTCTGTGCCGGACGATGATCAGCAGACAATCAAAATAGAATTGCCGTGAACTTCCGAAGTCTTCTTCGACTTCGGAAGTTTGAACCAAGATCAAAATTTCCGAAGTTTCGGAAAACTTCGGAAGTCAACCGACGGTGGCGGCTTGTTCGCGCGGGAACAAAATCCTAACATGACGGCATGAGCCCGCTTGATATTTGGGCGAACAAGTCATTGAGAAGGAAATCCAACCATGAGCGACGCGACCGTCCGCGGCAAAGTGCATGTGATCGAAGACACCAAGACGTTTGGCCAAAACAACTTTCGTAAACGCCTCGTCGTGCTGGAACAAGACGGCGGGCGATTTACGAACTACATCCCGATTGATTTTATTCACGAGGGTTGCGATTCCGTCGACGAATTGAGCGTTGGGGATGACGTCGAAATCGCCTACAAGTTGAGTGGCCGCAAGTGGCAGCGCGACGCCAACAGCGAAGTCAAGTTCTTCCTGAACGCCGAAGCGACGTCGTTTGAAATCAAGCAAAAGTCCGGCGGTGGCGGTTCTGCGGCAGATGATCCGGTGGCCGACGAATTTGGAGAACCACCTGCTGAAGGTGACGATGATGTGCCGTTTTAGGCGTGCGGCGATTGAGAACTTACCTGGTAGGATGGCATTGGTGCCCGTCCCATTGAACTGCGCGTCATTCGAAACGCGCGCCAACGAGTGAATCCACCTTGTCGACCACCCCGTTTCAACAGGCCCTTCGCCGCTTTTTTACTCGCACATCGGTCGAGGTCAGTGTTGGGATTCTGGTCGTCTTGTCGGTGATTTTCACACTGCTCGAATTCACATACGAGACCTCGACGCTCGATGGCGAAACGAATTTACCACTCGAATTCCTGCGTTGGATGAACGATACAATCACGCTGGTATTTATCATCGAACTGACGCTGCGGTTTTTCTCGGCCCTGCGAAAGGCCACCTTCTTTCGTGAGTATTGGCTCGACATTATCGCCGTCGCACCGTTGTTCTACATCTTTCCGTTTGCGCGTTCTTTGCGGCTGCTGCGACTGATTCGCGTGTTGCGGTTGTTCGGCACGATCTCGCGCCTGTCAAGTCGTTTTCCCAACATCTTGCGGCGCGGTTTGGCGGAGTACATTTTTGTGATCGGGTTGTTGGGCATGACGGTCGTGTTCGGCACCGGTGCGATGATGATGCTCGAACAACAGGCTGTGGTCGCGGCCAACGAAGAAATCAAGGACGAGGAGCAATTCACTTTCGAAAACTCATTTTGGTTCAGCGTCTACTCGCTGTTCGCCGGCGAACCGACACCGATCGCTCCGCGCACGTTGGGCGGCAAAATGGTCGCCGTGTTCATCATGTTTATGGGGCTCACCATTTTTGCCATGTTCACTGGAACCGTATCCGCTTTTATGGTGGAGCGCTTTCGAACGGAAGGAGAAACCGTGGATTGGGAAAACGTCAAAGACCACATCATCATCTGCGGTTGGAATACCAAGGCCGAGATCATCGTCGAAGAATACCAGGCGACCGCGACCACGAAGAACATCCCGATCGTGGTCGTCGCTCAGTTCGATTCCGACGCTGCGCCAGTCCGCGACGATTTGGCCGACAAAGTCAAAGTTCTGAACGACGACTTCACGCGTGTGGCCGCGCTCGAAAAAGCCGGCGTCCATCGTGCCCGCACCTGTATCATCCTCTCAGACACCACGGGCGGACGTAGTGAACAAGACGCCGACGCCCGTACGATTCTCGCCGGACTCACAGTCGAAAAACTGAATCCGGAAGTCTACACCTGTGCCGAATTGATCCACCGCTCGTACGGTGTCCACTTGAAAATGGGCCACGTCAACGATTATGTGATCAGCGGCGAATACAGTGCCTACATGCTCGCCCAATCTGCAATGAACCGCGGCTTAATGGGTGTCTTCACAGAGCTTTTGACTTACACTCACGGCAACGAGTTCTATCGTCTAGCGGTGCCCGCGAATTGGTTCGACAAGACGTTCGTCGCAATGCTTGCCACGCTCAAAGAATCTCATAACGCGATCCTCGTTGCGGTGTGTCCCAAAGACGGCGGCTTGAATGTCAATCCCGAGAACCATACATTCGAGTTGGGCGACGAAGTTGTTGTGATTGCAGAGAAAGAACCAAAGCTGTAATTCAAAACGAAATGGCCAGCATCGCAAGATTGGCGTACAATTGAGTTGGTGGGCCGAATAATTCCGAACAAGGATTTATTAGATGATCACGATCACTTTCTCTGATCGAGAGACGGAAAAACGAGCATTGGCATTTTTGCTCGGCCGATTTTCAGGCCGCGTGCTCCAATCCGGAGAGCATATTGTTCCCGAGGCCGCGTTAGAAGCGCTTGCTGATCAAAACATTCCATTTTCTGTCAGTGGAAAAACGACCTATGACCAACAAATGGCGGCGCTTCGAAGTTCTTCTTCCTCTTTAATTTAACGATGGACGCGAAGTTCCGGGCGAGTGGCTTGCCGATGGTGTTCTGGAAATCGTCGATCATTATGGTGCCGCGAGCTACGAAACTCAAAATGTCGAGGGGCATTGGCGACAAGGCAGTGTGACCTATCGCGACAATCTTGTTCGTCTGGTTGTCGACGTCCCGGATACGGATGAAAACCGTACCTGGATGAAAGAGTTCAAAGCTCGCTGGAAAGAACGCCTCGAGCAACTTGAGTTGTGGATGGTGAGTTACTCAATTGAGGTTGAGTAACGCCTAGGAAATGATCTGCTTCGATTCAAGCAAATCCATGATCTTCGCGAGGCACACATCAACGTCGGTTTCGTCCGTCGCTAGAACGAGATCAGGCGAGTGGGGCTCTTCGTAGTTGGCGGAAACACCGGGGAAGTTGGCGAATTCGCCACTGTCCGCTTTCGCGTAGTGGCCGTCGGTGTCGCGCTGGCGGCAAACGTCGACGGGGCACGATAGATGAATCGTGAGGAATTGATCGTCTCCCACGACTTGCTTGGCTTTTTGTCGCACTTCTTCATTGGGTGCCACGAACGCGGCGATGCAGATCACGCCAGCGTCGTTGATCAATTTGGCCACTTCGGCGCTGCGGCGCAAGTTTTCGCTACGATCGTCGACCGAGAACCCCAGGTCGCGACTGATGCCTAGTCGCATGTTTTGGCCGTCCAACACCGTGGCCGCTCGACCGAGATCGAACAAACGTCGCTCCAGAGCATAAGCGACCGTCGTTTTGCCGGACCCAGTGAGGCCGGTAAGCAGAATCGTGACCGGTTCTTGGCCAAAGCGGGCCGAACGTTCTGCCGTTGTCACGTTGCTGGCTTCGCCGTGAAGTGTTTCGCTTGCCTGGTCATCGTCCCAGTGGTCATGCCGGTCGGCGGCACTCGACCGGTCAAGGATCATCCCCGCGCCTAGCGTGATGTTGCGAATGCGATCAACGACGATAAATGCGCCAGTGCCTTGGTTGCGCTGATAGCCGTCGTAGCAAATAGGTTCGTTCAACTGAACGGTAATCCGGCCGATTTCGTTCAAGTTCAACGTCGGCGCGTCTTTGCGATGCAGCGTGTTGACGTCGATCTGGTATCGCATCGTGCTGATCGTGCCGGTGGCATTCTTGGTCGCTTGTTTAAAGATGTAAGTCTGGCCCGGCACCAACGGCTCTTCGTCCATCCAGACGACCGTGGCATCGAACTTCTGTTCCAAACGCGGCACGTTGCCAGGCCGCACGATCATGTCACCGCGACTAACATCGATCTCGTCTTCCAACGTCAACGTGACACTTTGCGGCGTGAACGCTTCTTTTTGATCGCCGTCGAACGTAATGATTGACTTTACTTTGCTTGTTTTTCGTGACGGCAAAGCCATCACTTCGTCGCCCTCGCGAACGATGCCGGACGCGATTGTTCCGCAGAAACCGCGGAAGTCGAGGTGTGGACGATTGACGTATTGAACGGGAAAACGGAAATCTTCGAGGTTGCGATCGGAGCCAATGTAGATCGTGTCTAAAAAGTGCATCAACGTCGCACCGCCGTACCACGACATGTTTTCGCTGGGATCGACAATATTGTCGCCCAAGAGCGCCGAGATCGGAATGAAGTGCAGGTCGGGGATGTCGAGCCGAGCCGAAAAATCTTTGTAGTCTTGGCGAATCTGGTCATAGACCTGTTCGTCGTAATCGACGAGGTCCATTTTGTTGACCGCGACCAGCACGTGCTTGATGCCCAGTAACGACACGATAAAACTGTGTCGCTTGGTTTGTTCGACCACGCCGTGTCTCGCGTCGACCAGGATGACAGCCAAGTCGCACGTCGACGCGCCGGTGGCCATGTTGCGCGTGTATTGTTCGTGGCCGGGGCAATCGGCAATGATGAATTTTCGCTTGGCGGTCGAGAAATACCGGTACGCGACGTCGATCGTGATGCCTTGTTCGCGTTCGGCTTTCAATCCGTCGGTAAACAACGCCGGATCAAAACCGCCACCGGTCGTGCCGTGTGTGACGGAATCTTCTTCGAGCGATTTGAGTGTGTCTTCGTAAATCAGCTTGGCGTCGTAAAACAACCGGCCGATCAACGTGCTCTTGCCGTCGTCGACGCTTCCACATGTGAGAAAACGCAACAGCTCCTTTTGCTCGTGCTGAGCAAGGTAGGCGTCGATGTCGGTCGCGATGAGTTCAGATTGATGTGACATGGTGGGAGAATGACCAAAACCGATTGACCAATGACCAAAGTTGGTCGGCGCCATTGGTCATTGGTGATTGGTCATTGCTAAAAATATCCTCGCTTCTTTTTCTCTTCCATACCGGCGCCGCCTTCGTCTTGGTCGATCAAGCGACCTTGGCGTTCCGATGTTGTGCACAAGAGCATCTCTTGGATGATTTGGGGAAGCGTCATGGCTTCGGAATCGACGGCGCCAGACAACGGATAACAACCTAGCGTGCGGAAGCGAACGCGTCGCATTTCGGGCTCTTCGCCCGGATTCAAAATGAGCCGGTCATCATCGACCAGAATCATCGTGCCGCCTCGATGAACAATCGGTCGTTCTTTGGCAAAGTACAGCGGGACGATCGGGATCTTTTCCAGATGGATGTATTGCCACACGTCGAGTTCCGTCCAATTCGAGAGCGGAAACACGCGGATGCTCTCGCCTTTGTTGACGCGGGCATTATACAGATTCCAAAGTTCCGGCCGCTGATTCTTCGGATCCCAGCGATGGAATTTGTCGCGGAACGAAAACACGCGTTCTTTCGCGCGAGACTTTTCTTCGTCGCGTCGCGCTCCGCCGAAAGCCGCGTCGAAACCGTGTTTGTCGAGCGCCTGCTTCAGCGCGTCGGTCTTCATCAACTCGGTGTGTTTTTCGCTGTCGTCCAGCGGGTGGATAGAGTGCTCTTTGCCTTCTTCATTGATGTGGACGATCACGTCGAGGCCGAGTTCTTTGCGGGCGTAGTTTTCGCGAAACTCGATCATCTCGCGGAACTTCCACGTCGTGTCCACGTGCATCAACGGAAACGGTGGCTTGGCTGGATAAAACGCCTTCTCGGCGAGCCGCACCATGACCGACGAGTCCTTGCCGATCGAATAGAGCATGACCGGATTGTGGAACTCGGCCGCCACTTCGCGAATGATGTGGATGCTCTCGGCTTCGAGTTGCTTCAGGTGGGTAAGGTTGTAGGTGGACATTTGCTGTTGTGAAGACTTCTAAAGTTTTCCTAAACTTCGGAAGTCTGTCCGTGTTCATTTTGGAAAAAATACCCGGTTTGGGCGAGGGCAGGGCGGAAGTATAAGGAATGTCGCGGGTTACCTCAACGTCGGCCCGCTGTTCGAAACTTCCGAAGTTCCGGAAAACTTCGGAAGTTCAGCCTGACCTTTTCGGCCAGATTTTCAAAATCACGCTTTCGCCGTCGTTGCCGGCGACCGGATAGCTAGCAACTTTGCGGAGTTCCACCTTTCGCAGCAACCCGCGCTCTTTCGCTTCAAGCCGCTCGTCCAACCATTTTGGCCCTTTGACCGCCAGCAATTTGCCAATATACAGCCAGTGCGGTTCGAACCACTTGAGCATCTTCCACAACGGACCCACAGCACGGGCCACCAGCGAAGTGAAACGAAAATCGCCCAACACATCCTCGGCGCGACCTTGAAAAAAAGCGACGGGCAGTTTCATCTCTTCCACGATCGCATCGACCGCTTTTGCCTTCTTGCCGACCGACTCGGACAACGACAACCGCAGATCAGGTCGTAGGATTGCCAGGATGATGCCAGGTACGCCGCCGCCGGTTCCGACGTCGAGCACTTCTTCGTTCTCGTCCAGCAACGCCGCAAGTTGCAGACTGTCGACGACATCCCGCGAGACAAATTTGTCGTAGTTCGTGTGCCGTGTCAGATTCAGCCGCGTGTTCCAATCCCACAGCAATTGGCAGTATTGATCGAGTTGGGCGATCTGGTCGTCGGGCAATTTGATTTTGTGACGATTGAGCGCATCGTTCAGTGTTTCGTCAGCGTTGTCATCTTCGGCAAGGGCGTTGGTCAAGGTCTTCGGTCCATTTATTGAGAGGCAAGCATTTTGCGTAACAGCCACATTTCGCCACAGTGTAACGATTCATCGTGCAACGAGTGAACGATCCAATATCGAACACTTCTTTGGGGACGGATAGTGGCCGGAGCAAGAAGATCATGCTCGCTAAGTTCTTGCATCAGGGTTCGCAACCGAGTGTATTGTTCCTTAAGATGGTCAACAACAACCGACAGCGCCGGCCACGCGTCCGCCGCGACCTTCTTCGGTTGGCTGTGCCAACTGAAAACCTCGTGCCAACCCGATGGGATCACCGGTTGTCGGCCGAGCGATTCCATAACGCAATACTCGACAACCGTGTAGGCGTGACCGCCGTGCCAGAGAATGGAATTGTCCGTCTCCGCGGGCGTCCAACGTGCCTGCTCATCGTTGACACTGTCGAGCATGGCCAACGTTCGGCGACGGATTTCGTCTAGCAGCATTAATAAAGTCTGGTCTGGCATCGGGCCGATCGTAGCATATCTGTTGCAAATCGGCGCGGGCTGACGGCCGAAGTTTTGTTCAACTTCGGAGGTTAGCCATTCACGATTGGTCACCATTCTTGTCCGACTCGAAGCGGCTCAAGATTTCCTCAAGATGCCCGCATCGTGGTTGGTATTGGTTTGTCGCAACTCTTCGATTGGCAAAGTACACCCAGACAAAGAAAACGACTGCGACGACAATGTAGCCAATTTCGAAGGCCGACAGTCCGTCTTGGAGCATGGTCACATGAACAACCGCATACCAGCCTAAGACGCCCGGCAACAAATACCACCACAACAGATTTCCATACAACCATGCTCGATGACGATGTTGTGACAACGTCTTTTGTAATTGTTCTTTGACCGAATCGCCAAACATTGCCTCGCCCATACGTTGTTGAATCGTCGATCCAATCAGAAAGGCACCGATTCCCAGACACAAAAACGCCACCGCAAAAAAAGCCCATGCTCCTGTCTCGACGAAGAAGCCGAAAGTACCAAAGAACAAGAACAGCCCGACAGCCGGCACGACTTCCTGGATGTTGATCTTTCGCAGCTTGGCTTCTTCGCGCTGATGTTCGTCGTGGAGCGCTTCCATCAAGCTGTTCTTGTCCACGAAGTCGACGTCAAAGGACTGCGAGTTCCAGATGTCCGACAGTTCGCTAAAGTTCATGGCAGTGCTCCGTGATTTGTTTGGCCAATTTCTTTTTGGCGCGATTGATTCGAACACCCACATTCGACTCGGCCATTCCCATCAAGTCGGACATCTCCGCGTAAGTACAGCCGTCAAGCGACAACAGGATCAGCGAACGGTCGATTTCGTCGAGCTTCCGGATCTCGATGTACAGTTGGTCGATCAATTCCTGGTTCGGTTCATCGGCGCGGGTCGCCAAGGTCGTAGCGCCTAGTGGGACGATTCCTTCGCGGCGTTTTGCTTCATCGCGATTCCAGGTCAAGGCACGATTTAGTGCGACACGATAAACCCACGTCGAGACCTTTGCTTCCGCGCGAAAAGTCGGAATCGCCTTCCAAAGTCGAATCAAAATCTCCTGGACCAGATCGCTGCAATCTTCGTCACAAAACGTGAACGAACGGGCAACTTTGAGGACAATCCCCATCTGTTCGTCAAGCAATTGCTCAAAGAACGACACTTGCTGGTCGTGGTCCATCAAATCTCCGATTGGCTGTTTCCTCTATTAGACGCCAGTTCGGAGAGATTATTACACGCTTCGCTGAATTTCATGCAGAGAAATGAAAGGCCAGTGCAGGATGCCGGCCGATTGACAGCCGCGCCGGCGACTTGCACTTCGTATGAACTCGGCATAGAAACAATCCATCATAGCCCACAAGAGTCGAGAACTATGAACCAGTTCATCCTGAAAAGCCAACCGCTTCCCACACCACCGGTCGTGCTGCCGACTGACGCGCTGCCGGAACCGACCGGTCCCAATTTGCGAGTCGCCGCGCTGACGACGGCGTATTTCAAATACTCACACGCCGACGATATCATCACCAAGTTCATCGAAGGTTTCACCATCGTCAGCCGCGTTCATGAGCCGCATTGCGAAGTGGTGAGTCTGTACGTCGAGCAGTTTCTCGACTCCGACATCGGTCGTGGCATGGCGGATCGTTACGAGATTCCGATGTTTGATTCAGTCACTGACGCTTTGACGCTCGGCGGCGATACACTCGATGTCGACGCCGTCGTCCTGGTCGGGGAACATGGCGAGTTCGACATCAATGAAAAGGGGCAGAAACTTTACCCGCGCCGGCGTTTGTTCGAAGAGATCGTCAACGTCTTTCGTGTGTCCGGGCGAAGTGTTCCGGTGTTCAACGACAAACATCTGTCCTATTCGTGGAGCGATGCCGAATGGATGTATGGTCAGGCCAAGGAATTGGGATTTCCGCTGGCGGCCGGTTCGAGTGTCCCTTTGGCCTGGCGATTGCCACCCTTGTCGTTTTGCAATGGGATTGAGCTGGACGACGCGTTGTCGGTTTACTACGCGCCGGACCACATCGAAGACGGTGTTGACTACGCTGCCTATCACACGCTGGAGACGCTGCAGGCGTTTGTCGAGCACCGAGCGGGCGGCGAAACGGGCGTGCGGTCTGTGCAATTGCTCGAAGGCGACGCAGCCTGGGATGCAGCGGCCAATGGTCTTTGGTCGCCCGAGTTGTTAGCGGCCGCGATCGAAACGGTTCCACACTTGGACCGGTCGCTTCGAGTCTCGAAGAGCCCGGACTACGCGAACGAACTGCGTCTGGCGGATCCGGATCCGGTTGTCATCATGGTGGAATACAGCGATGGATTTCGTGGATCGGCATACTTGTCCCGCAAACCGCTGTTGAACGACGAGTTCTGTTTTGCCGCTGGCGTGAAAGATGTTGATCAGCCCGTCGCCACGTGGTGTTACATGATCAAACCGGCACGCGATCACTTCAGCATGCTTTGCAACCACGCGGAGTTCATGTTCCGCAGCGGTAAGCCAAGCTTGCCAGTCGAGAGAACTTACCTAGTCACTGGCATTCTAGCCGCGGCCGCGGATTCTCGATTCGAGGGTCACAAGATCATTGCCACGCCGCATCTGGAAGAACTCGGATACACGCCTGCGCCGGATTTAGCCTCACAAGCCGATCAATGAGCGTTTCGCCGTGCCGTGACGACTACAACCCGCGCGGCTGCAACTTTTTCACCGTCCACCAGGCGTCGATTTTCGCCGCCAGACGTTTGACGGTCTCGTCATTCTTGGCTGCGAGATTCTTTGTTTCCAACGGATCGGCCAACAAATCATACAACTCCGGGCCATCGGATCTCAAGGAGTGCGTGGCTTTATAACGCCCAATCTTTCCGTCGTACGTCAGCAACAATTTCCAACGCCCCTGGATGCACCAGCGATACAACAGGCTCGGCTCTGGATCGTTGATGTCTGCGATGTCGTGGGCGAAGCTCTCGCCGTAAATCGTGTCACGGCCCGTTACTCGACCTTGAGCGATGTCGAGCAAATTGATTCCGGGCATTGTCTTCACCGCGTCCGCGCCGCAAGCCGCTAGGATCGTCGGAGCGAGATCGATGCTGCTGACCAGCGTCGTATCATCCCGTCTCGGTTTCAGTTTCGCCGGCCAACGCAACATGACCGGCGTCCGCGTGCCGCCATCGTAAGGCGATTGTTTGGACTTGGGAGCGTAGCTCGTTCGCCACCCTGTGGGCACTTTCGTTTGCTCCGTTCGCTGAATCCAGCCGTTGTCTGTGACATAAACGACGAGCGTGTTTGCGCTGAGTTTCTTTTCGTCGAGGTAATCGAGCAATTGCCCGCAGGTTTCGTCAAACCAATCGACCATCGCGTAGTACTTGGCCAAGCGATCAGGATAATCTTGCGACTGATATTTCTTGAATAACCGTTCCGGCGGATTGTGCGGCGTGTGGGGCAAGAACGGCGCGTACCAAATGAAAAACGGCTTGTCGCCCGCGCTGTCGATGAAATCAAACACTGGCTTCATGCCCGTGCGTCCGATCTTCAGACCTTCGTCGCCATGTCGTCCGCCGCGCTTCGGATCACCGTGCGTCATTCCGGCCGTGAATCCACCGCGCGTGTGATTGCCTTCCCACCACTTGCCACTTTGATGGCTGAGGTAACCGTGTTTGGCTAACAACTTCGGCAACGTCGGCACATGATCAACGTGGCTGATCAACTCGTTTCGCAACTCCTGATACTTTGGACCGCCACCAGGAATCGGCGCCGGATCATTGCCGCTCACCTTATGTTGATGTGCATACAACCCCGTAATCATCGTCATCAACGAAGGCCGACAAAGCGCCGTCGGCACGTAGCCCCGCGTAAACGTCACACTCTGGCTGGCCAATCGGTCAAGATGCGGCGTCTTGATCACATCGTGCCCCATGAAACCATAGTCGGTCCACGTTTGATCATCGGAAATGATCATCACAACGTTCGGCGGTGCGGCGAATAAGCGTGAGCTGGCAAGGAGCAAAACGATCAAAAGAAGTCGAAAACAGCGATGCATTGGTTTTGTCTCTCCAGATTTCTTATAAATAGGAAAAGGCCAGTTTATCATCTCATCAACGCCAATTCCATGAATAACTGGGGGGAGGCGATCCGAATCAATGATACTCTGATCGCGGCACGGTATCGGGAGTAACAAATGAAAAAGCTGACCAAAACTCTGATCGCTGCAATTTTCGTTTTACAATGTGCGGCGGCACATGTTTCCGACGTCGCGGGCGAGCAATCGGCGGAAATACAGCCGCTTCCCACGATGAACGAGCGGCTGAGAGCAGCCGTGATCCATTTGCGCGCGGGACATTGGCAAGATGCGGGCGAAGGGTTTGGCACGCAATACTACGCAATCGAAAATCATACGCGTGCAACTCGCCCCTGGTGGCCGGCGGAGGATGACGATATCACGCGGTTTCAACTCATCAATTTCTATTTTCGCCACGTCAGTCTTCAAGCGGCGCGAAACTCGTATGACAATGCAGCCGAGACAATTCTGGCCAAGGGCGGTGAATACCAGAAAATCTTGCCGCGTCTTGGCAAGAGCCAACGAAGCAAGGCGTTGGACTTTGCACACACGGATCTGTTGCGCGAGATCCTGGCCATGAAAGAACGCGAACGAGCCGATCGATTGCCAGACGCTTGGAACGCGTTGTTGGACCATCCAAATTCGATTCCAGCTTTGTACGCGTGGTTCATGTGCAACGTGCCCTTGGCTGAGGAAAATAAGCAGAGGGTCTTTCGCGATTTTCAACACATCATGGCCGGCAACATCACGGCGATGCATTTTGCCCGTGATATCGCTGACGGCCGCCAATGGCCTTACGCCACCGACGATGAATCAAACATGTTACTGATTCTTGACCGAGCCGCTCAAATCGCGCCGTCGCGCGAAGAGCGCGCGCGGTTCCTGCTCCGTGTGGCAATGTATCGCATGCCACACTATGCGACCCGCGGCGACAATCCCGAAACCCATGCGGGACTCGCTCGTTTTTCGCAAGTTTACGAAAAGTATCCGAAGACATTTGCGGCTGGCGAGGCGCGCATATTTGCTGCCGAATCCACAACCGATGTGAAGGGAGTCAGGGCAGGCATGGCGTTTTGCCGCGCCCTGCGCGATGGAATGCCAATCGGTCACGGCGTCGACGACGCGTTTACCAACCTTGGATACAACTTGTTCCAATCCAGAAAGTACGCTTGGACAGCGGACTTCATGGAAGAGAACTTGCCGAAGTACACAAACACATCGTCGCAGTCGCACGGCCGCTTGTTGTTGGCAAAATCCTTTGGCAAGTTGAAGAGGCATGACGAACAAATTGCGGTGCTGCGACGCACGGCTGGGTTGATTCGCGGCAAGATCGAATCGGACGTGGTTGATCGCAGTCGTTTGAATTCCGAATTGCCCATTGTGGTACGCGAACTGGCCGTTGCCTATGAATCTCAAGGCAAATGGGCCGACGCGTTGAAAACGTGGAAAGAGTGGCAGCCTTCATCGCTTTGCGGAAATGATCATGAGTCGTCCAAGTTCACGCGGGTGCATCACGAGTCGCTGTGCCTATTCAATCTCGACCAAGCAGGCGAGGCATTGAAACTCGCCGAACCCGCGATGTTCAAACGGAACGGTTTGGCAAGTTGCCCCCGTCAGATCCCGATGCTCGTTGTGGATCATTATCAAAGCATCGGGAAGTTAGATGAACTGGAAGAAAAGATCGCCGACGCATGTAAGCGAAATCGCGAAATGTCACCGCGTTGGCGAACGAATTCCGATGGGCATTTCGTGGGCACAAAAGTGGCAGCCGAGTACATCAAAATCGTCCGCCTCGCGAATGCACGTGACGTGCGCGGGCTATGGAATTACTTGCAGACAACAAATTGTTCCGTGGCAACCGCCTATTTCGAAAAGCCAAATTGGCAATCGCAGACGGCTATGAGACAACTTGTCGAGTTGGCCGAACAATCTCGTCCGTTCTTGAAAAGTCAACTCGCCACACCCGCTCCCATGCAAGCCTGGGCATTCGCCGCCCTCGCCAATATGGGGGACAAGAATGTAATCCGACAACTTGTGCACGCGGACGACCAACTTGTTCGGTTTATCAAAAGTCCCCTGTTCAATTCGTTAACGGACGACCATGATCGCTTGGGCAACGAAGGATACGAGCGAATCGATTGGACCAAGCAAAACCCAAAAGTCGAAGGCGTTGACGCGGTAACTTTACAAGCGTACTTGAGCAATCAACCCCGGCATTTAGTGAGCCTTCATTTGGATTATTTGGCCGCCCTATCGATGTGCAAAAACGCCGACGCGGACCGCGCGCTGAAGTCACATTTGCACCAGTTTTCACGAGTCGACATATTACTCTACCGACTCCGCCCCGATTGGTTCGTCAAATAGCCAGCGCCAGATCACTTGAACCTAATCGAACACGTCGTTGAGCGAGACTTGAGATCCGGTAACCGTGGCGTCGTGTAATCCTCTCTTTCGGTGTGCCATCGTTCCCCGAAGTCGCCTTCGTGCCAAGTGAGGCCAGGACTTCACGTTTGAAGCGATCGACGATGACGTATTCCTTGACACCGATTGCGTGATACTCTTCGCGCTTGTCGATATAGTCACGCTCTTGATCAGAGCGGCTCGCGCTGACGAATTCAAATGTCATGTCGGGAACACGGCCCGGTCTCGGCTCGCAAGATGGTTCACCAGCAAGATAGACACAAATGTCGGGAATGCGGTCATCGTCTGAACTCGTGGATACCCAACCGTTGACATCGACATCATCCACAAAGTTGGGATGCCGTCCCCAATAGCCGCCCAGTGCGCGACGAAATGGGGCTGAGAGTTTGCGATGTTCTTCACCGGCGCGTGGTAGCACGACCAATCTGCCTTTGACGCGCTCGTAGATGTACGGCGGCTGATACTCTGCCGTTGCGAATTCCTCTGCGGTGATGGACTCACCGGCGTTGTCTGGACCGAGTTTGAGAATTGTATTTTGCATCAATTCTCTTCGTAAAGGAGCTTGGAACGGTGCCATTGTCTCAGCATCGTCAAATCCGAGCAAGCGCTCCGGTGCCCGCAACGAAACTGCGGACGCAAGTCCGCAGTCTGTCATTCAACTGGCTAAGCGGCAACCGCACCACCATCGCTCGTGGTCTCCGATGCCGCTGACCACAGTCAGCGGTGCCGTCACTCAGATTTCGGCCATAAGTCGTTGAGTGGCCAAATCCTCGATTTGCATCGAGGGCATCAGCAGGTACCGCGCGGATCGACTGCGCAATTAGCCACCTAAATCACCTACCGCGGACTTGCGTCCGCGGCTTGCGTTGCGGCTCACTTCACTTTTGGCGGTTCGATCTTGTCGAGCGATTTGAGGCGCAGGTTTTTGAATTCGATCGGGCCGGTTGTTCGGCGGACGACGCCCACGTACTCGATTGAGCGTGTGAAGGAAATTTGCGGAATAATGTGAGGCAGAATAACTCGCTGCATCATTCTGCTTTCAATCATTCTGCTATTTTGGTTTTCCCAGCAAGGCGACCAGTCGTAGCACGTCATTGTGGTGGCCTCTACAATACTCTACATGACAACGGATCTCATTCTAGGCACAGCCGGGCACATCGATCACGGAAAAACGTCGCTCATCCGCGCGCTGACGGGCGTCGACACGGATCGCTTGCCCGAGGAAAAAAAACGCGGCATCACGATCGAACTCGGTTTCGCGGAACTCAACCTGGGCAACTATCGTCTCGGGGTGGTGGATGTACCTGGTCACGAGCGTTTCGTCCGCAACATGCTGGCCGGTGCCACGGGCATGGACATCGCCATGCTAGTCGTCGCGGCCGACGATTCGATCAAGCCGCAAACACGCGAGCACCTCGAAATCCTGCGACTGTTGAATCTCGAACAAGGCCTTGTCGCGCTGACCAAGTGCGACCTGGTCGAGCCCGATTGGCTGGACCTGGTCGAAGAAGAAATCCGCGAACTGGTCTCCGACACGTTCCTCGCCGACGCTCCAATCGTCCGCACCAGTGCCGAAACGAGGTTGGGTCTGGACGAGTTAAAAGAGAAGCTGACCGAAGCCGCGGAGCACGCCGCGGAATCGACGCGAATGAACCGCATCCATGCTCCGTTTCGGATGCCGATCGACCGCACGTTCACGATCGCCGGCCATGGAACTGTCGTCACGGGCAGCGTCGCGAGTGGGCAGGTTTCCGTCGGCGACGAGCTGTTAATTGAGCCAGGCGCGATCAGTGTCCGAGTGCGCGGCCTGCAAAACCACGATCGAACAGCCGATTCGGTGCACCGAGGCCAAAGAGCGGCGATCAATTTAGCGGGCGTTCATCACGATGAAACCGTGCGAGGCCAAGAGTTGACGTCGCCCGGCCACTTGGTACCAAGCCGATTGCTTTCGGCGCAGATCACGATGTTGGCTTCCGTCCAACGTCCGCTCAAAAACCGAGCGCGAGTGCGCGTCCATGTCGGCACAGCCGAGATTCTGTCGTCCGTCCGTTTGCTCGATCGCGAGCGGCTCGAAGCCGGAGCGCGCGCGCCTGTGCAACTGTTTCTCAGTCAAGCGGCCGTGACCACTTGGAAGCAGCCGTTCGTCATTCGCAGCGAATCGCCCGTGCTGACGATCGGCGGCGGCCACGTACTCGATCCCTGCGCGGAGAAGATCCGCAAAGTGAACGACGAGACACTCAAATTCATCAACCAACTTTCGTCGACCGAAACAGTCGAGCGTGCCTCGGCCGCCTTGTATTTTGCAGGCTTTCGAAACTGGGATCCGTCGCAACTCGCTCGCACCGCCGGCATCGACGACGTCGCGACCGCCGCGAAACAACTGGCCGAGCGCGGCGATCTGAACGAGATCACCATTTCACCAACCCGATCAATTCGGTTGCACCAGCGAGTGTTCGAGCAACTGTGTGATCGCATCGCGGCCACGTTGTTGCGGATGCACGAAGAAAACCCGCTGCGATCCGTGCTGAACCTGTCGCAGTTGCTCAACGCATTTTCCTACCTAAGTGACGAGGCGCTGCTGCGAGCCGCTCTGAACCACATGCGTCAGGAAAAACGGATCAAGATATCCGATCGAGGCATCGCGCTTGTCGGTCAAGGTCCAAAGCTGTCGAACAATGAGGAAAAAGTGCTCAACCAGATTGTCGACCTCTTCCGCAACGCTGGACTCAAGCCGCCCACAGTGAAAGAATGCCAGCAAGCCGTCACGAAAAACCGCGACTCAGTGCCGCAACTCGTCGAACTGGCGGCCAACAATGGCGACCTGGTCAAAATCGCCGACGATTTTTACCTGCACGCAGAAACCGAAGCCGGCATTCGCGAAAAACTAACGAATGGACTTTCGGCCAATGATGGCAAGACAATGAGCCAAATCCGCGAATGCCTCGACACATCTCGAAAATACGCCGTGCCGCTATGCGAGTATTTCGACGCCATCGGTTTCACGCACCGCGATGGTGACTTGCGACGGTTGGCTAAACCCGTGACGGAGCCGCAATAAACTGGTACAAAAGGAGAATTGGTCCCCGCGCACCTCGGATCGACCATTTGGATCGATGTCCACGATCTTCATTTCCTATCGTCGCGATGATACCGCCTTCCCGGCGAATGAAATCTACAGAAGATTGGAAGCTAGATTCGGGGACGGGTCGGTGTTTCTGGATGTTGACGATATCCCTCTGGGTGTTGATTTCGTCAAATTCTTGAATGACGCAGTTCGTCGGTGTCGTGTGATATTGGTTTTGATTGGCCCACATTGGGTCGGTCCGCGATTGGAAGATCCCACGGATTTTGTACGGATCGAGATTCTTGCGGCCATGTCTTCAGGAATTCCTATTGTGCCCGTGGTGCTCGATACCAAAATGCCTGACGAACGGGAATTACCAGAGGGACTAAAAGCGCTTGCACATCGCCAAGCTGTGGAATTGCGATCGGGAGCAACCTTTGATGATGATATCGAACGGCTATTCAAACGGATCAAAAGCTATCTTGACCCTCGCGGACCCGACGTACCACCTTTTGCGGAGCCTGAGTGGGGTGATCCGAGTTTGGAAGTGATTCCCGAATCGCTGGAGTTGAGCCGTGTCGATTTGGGTTCTGTGGAGTCGCGTGTTTTGCGGCTACAGAACGTTGGAAAGGGCGGGATTCTCGAAGTCTCATTGTCAGCCAAGAGTGATGGCTGGGTGGACGTCGATCCAAAGTTTGTTCGCTTTCCTGTGTGGGAAGAGGTTTCGGTCACCGCGGATACGACTGGCCTGCCATTTGATTATTCCGGCGTCGGCCATATCGAGGCGACGTCGAATGGTGGTAACAAGACCATCGAAGTGCGATTGTCCACAAAGGCCGACAAGATTCTGTCAAACCTGCGCAATCAACTAATCTTCGCAATGGCGATACTGGGCGGATTTGTTTGCCTTCCGATCTTGCATGGGCTTACACAGATCTCCTTCGTCGAATCAGTCACTGGATGGTTATTCCGCATTCACCCTTTGCTGTTATTTTGGCAAGCAGAAGTATCGCGTGGACACATGGCCGTCCTCACAGCGGACTTGATCATTTTAGTTGTTGCGGTACTTGCTTTCATTTTCATCGTTGGTTTCGCGGCTGCGAGCGATCCATTTGCCTTTGCTGGGGCATCCATTCTAGGAACGATTCTGCTACTTGTTTTGCCTTTCTTTACCGTTGTTGGACTTGGAGCGCTAAATGCGTGGATCGGAATGGCCTATCCGTATTTTGGGTTTAGCCTGGCCAGCGCATTATGTTGCGCGGCTGCGGCCCCGTTAACTGCGAAGTGCGTTCTTCGTTTAGGATCGGTAGTGGCAAAGAGAATGACGATGACCACCTGGATTCTTGGGATTTTGACGCCGGTTGTTATGTTGTTTCTTTCGATTTGGATGGGCGGCAACAGATAATGTCATTGCGGCAAACTTGTAGTTCGAACATTCCCGCCCACCTAGATTTACGACCAGATTATCGCACGCCGAAAACGCCGGGCATCTTTTCGACACTGGCCAGGGTTCGTTTCAACTCGGTGGGCAGATCGGGAATCAGACGTGCCGGGCCGTAGTCGAACAGCGTGTGAGAAATTGTTGCCAACAGATCGTCCGGCTTTTGGACGGGGCCGATGGATTCGCCGCCGTCGCGGGTTGAGCGGCCGATCACCTGTCCGTCAGTGACACTGCCGCCGTAGAGCATCAGTGGGCCCAGGCGTGGCCAGTGGTCGCGGCCGCCGTTTTTGTTGATCTTGGGCGTGCGGCCCATTTCGCCGGCGCAGACCAACAGGATGTCGTCCGATAGGCCGCGATCTTCACAGTCTTCGATAAATGCCGAAACGGCGTGGTCGAATGGCGAGATGACCAGCTTTTGACCTTCGGGCACGGCGACGTTGTTGCTGTCGGCGTGAAAGTCCCAGACGAATTCGGAGTGGATCGTGATGAATCCGCAACCTGCCTCGCACAAGCGGCGAGCCAGTAGGAGCATTTTGCCAAGTGTCTTGGTGTGGGCCGTGTACCACGGAATGTTGTTGCGTTTCTTTGCGCCGCCGTCGTACAGCCATTGTTTTGGATCGTAGTAGGCGCTGGTGTCGTAACGGGCGACGGTGCGCGGATCTTCTTTGGACAAGTCGAACGCGTCGGCCACGCCTTTGACGACCAGGTCCATTGCCTGTGCCTGCAGGCCGGTCCAACCGTCGGCATCGGCAAGCGCTTCGGACTGGCGTCGCGCCCCGTCCAAGTTGCGGAGCAGATTGCGCCGATCCTCGAAGCGGTCGCGCGACAGGTTCAAACTCATCGCCTCTTGCAGCGGACCGTCGCCGCCGGGAATGAACGGCGCGAAGGCACTGCCCAGCGATCCAGTTGCGTCGAACTTGCCAAATCGTTCGCCCAGCGTTTTTTGTTCCGAATCGATCGACTTGGGTTTGATGAACATCGAGTTGGGCAAGCCGGTGACGGGATGATTGGTGCCGGCAACACGCGAATAGGCCGCTCCGATGCAGGCGTCGCCCAACTTGCCGCTGACGACCGGTTGGACGCCGCCGTGTCCTGTGTTGGTCTGATAGTTTCGCACGACGGCCATGCGATGGGCGTGCTTGGCGAGTTTCTGCATCGCCGTGCCAAAGTGCGTTCCGGGGACGCTGGTCGGGATGTCGCCCCCGACGCTGGCCGTGGCCGACGAGACATCGACTTTGGGATCAAACGTTTCGAACTGCGTCGGTCCACCTTGTTGAAACAGAAAGATCACGGACTTGCCGGTGACGGGGCCTGCTTGCGCGGCCGAAGCCATCGACCCATGCAACAATGGCAAACTCAAGCCACCCAATGTCATGCCGCCAATTTGCATAAAGCTACGGCGTCCCATCGGACGGCTTCGCGAGACGGAATCCGAGAACTTGAACATGAGAGGCTTCTCCAGCGCGTGAAACAGTTTTCATCGGAGTTCCTTTATATAACCGGCCGACCAGCTTGTCCAGAAAACTTTGATGACCGAAGACCCTATCGGGGATGCGGGAAGCGCGGTTTGTAACGTTAGGCGAGCGGCAGATGAGAGTTTACCCGCCGATTGTAGAACAGTTGTCTCAAC
>CAYFJO010000112.1:0-21531 GCA_964343305.1 uncultured Pirellulaceae bacterium
GGCCATAAAACCCAAATGCGTGTGGCTTACCGCAACAGGATCGACTTTCCATCGAAGGAGACGCTGGGCGATCCGAGGCCACCCTTTCCGGCGTCCAGCAGCAGGCGTGGCGCCACGGCCGGCCGAGCCGGTGTGAGTGCGTAAAGTTTGCGGCCAACCTTCATGGGAGAAGGAAGATCATGCTCGGGAAACGCACGCGATTTTCTCGGGTTAAAGATCGTTACATTCAGGCTGTCCGACGACGAGTTGGTCGCGCCATGGGGACGGTAGAGGCTGCAGTCGTCGCCCAGGAATACGATGCCGCCAGGCCAGGAAAAGTCGGACGCCGGAGCCTGTTCAACCACAACAGCTCCCTGCCGTATCGCTTGTCGCAGGACGTTTGCCACCATCCGATCAACTTCGCCAATGGGCTCCCCTGCCGGTTTTGCCTTTGGCGGAACAGCGACCCTGCCCCAAGGCGCATCGCCAAACTTACCCACGACCCGCACCGCGGACCATTTCCCGTCCTCGAAAGCCAGTTCTTGCCAGTTGGATTGCTCGGCCAAACTGCACTTCCAAGCTTCGCCGCTGCTGAGCGTGATCTGCTGCCCATCGGCCAGACGGACCATCGTCTTCAATAGCAATGCGGCCGGCCCGGGAAGCGTGTTAACAGCCTTCACGGCGAAGACATTGCGGCCGGGAACGAGCCATTTGGCGATGTCAAATCGCCGCGGGCTTTTCCAGGCGCTGTTGTCCGCGCCACTCTCGCCGACACCCTGACCGTTCACATAAAATACGAACAGGTTGTCCACTGTGGCGACGACCTCTGCCGATTCCACCTTTGCATGTCTGGGAAGGTTCAATTCTGCTCGAAAGAAGCACACCCCAGCCGAAAAGGAAGAGAGTTCCGTCCCTGCTGACGACGACCATATCCAATTCGATTCATCGAATCCTATCGACGGCGGCTGACCCGCTGCCAAGCCACCGGATGTCATCACCATGATTGTTGCTAAGACCGATCGCGACGCAGACATTTCCTATCTCCGACTCGAGTTTCTACGAACAGGATCAGTTCTCGCGGGCCGGCGGCCGATACCAGAACGACTTCCAGTACGTTTGGTCCGTCGTGTAGACGTCCACCGGATCGGCTGGAGAGAGATCTTTTGGCAATGCTCCGAACCGCTGCATCTCGCGAATATAATGGTCGTTCGGCCGGAAGCCGGGCATGTCGAAACGCTTGTTGGTTTTGAGCTGTTTGGCAGCCGCGGCGATAGCGCGGTGAATCGTTTGGTAGTCCGCGTCGCTGCTATTGGTGAAGACATCGCCTTTGCACAGTCCGAGACCACCGGCGTCGCGCGCCAGGGGTGCCCGCAACAAGATCGATTTTTCGGGACGTGTCAGGTTGCACCGCGACTGTGGAACGATCGGATGTTGCCAAGGCGCGCTCGACAAGTACTCGGGGACGCCCCCTTTCAACGGTCCGAAATGAAGGTGGAAGTCAACATAGTGGATGTGAGGCCGCTTGATCGGCTTGACCGAGTGGCAACTGCCACAACGGCGTTGCATTGTTTGTAGCGGCAGTTCAACCGGATAAACTCCGCTGCCCAACGCCGCATAGGTTCCCGGATACGTGGTGCTCGTTTCGATCCACAGGCGAATCGTCTTTCGTTGGCGCTGCGAGAGTTTGGCATCGTAGTGGGTCCCATCAATCAGTTTCATCAGCCGGCTGGCAGAGCTGCCGATCGAGCGAGGTGCCTGCTGCGAATACGGCTTGTTGCGGCCGTCGGCAAAGAGACCACGCTTGACCATGGTCCAGTAACTGACCGAGTAAACGGGTGTGTGGTCACCAGTCAAATCCACCTGTCCTTCCCAGCGGTCGGGGTTGTGACAGCCGACGCAGTGCTGGTCGAGAATAGGTTGAATGTCCCGCGGATAGTCGATCACGTCAGGCACGTCGTTGATCGGTTCTACCTTGCTGGGTGCGCGGCCAAGAGCCATCAAGCCCGGCTGATAGCGAGGCGTACGGGAACGCTGTTCATGGCAGCCGACACAACTTGTTCTCTCACCCGGTTGCAGTGTCACAAAGCTCTGCATCCGCTTGATCGATAGATCGTCTTTGTCCAACGCGACGAGAAACAGTGATCGCAGCGCGGGCAGTTCCATGTGCGCCGAGCCGTCCGCTTCGACAGGCACAGTGCCCAGAATTCTCGCCATCGTGAACGTGCCGCCGATGCTGAGCGGATCCTGGCCACCCGAGAAGTTCACCGGCTTAGCAAGTTGTTCCAGGACCAACAGTTTCTTGACTTCCCCGCGCCGCACACCATCCATGGCGCGGCCGTTGTAGATGTCGGCCAGCACGAGCTGGCCGTTTTCGTCGGCAAGGTTGACCCGCGAGGGAATGACGCGTTCGCGCGAACGGGCAATCAGCGGTCGCGGCTCGTGGCATTCAAGCGATTGTTCGTTCTTGCCCGCTCGGTAGATCAGCTCTACGTTTCCCTTCCCGTCCATCACATGGATGCCCTCGCGATCGGCGACCAGGAAACAGTCTTCCGTGACTCCATAGGGATCTCGAAAGAGCTTTTCGCTGACCCGTCTGGTGGTGGTCAGGACATCGGGTCCCGCGCTGGGATCCACGATGGTGACGTGCCCCATGTGCTCTGGCCGGCCGTGTCCCGGAGAAAACGAAGCCACGACTTTGTTGGTTCCCGGGATCGGCTTTGCGTCCAGCATGGCAACGCCGCCGCGCTCGTTGCCGTAATACACCATCTGGCTGGTACCGTCAGGGTTGACCGTCCAAAGATGGTGAAAATGGACCTGGCTCCGATCCACGTACTCCCAACGCATGTATAAGACCCGTCCGTCCGGCAACACCCAGGGTGTGTTGTCGTGGTCGTTGTTGCTGGAGACGAGACGGATGTTCTTGCCGTCGCCATCGCAGCGGTACAGTGTGGCCACTCGACTCAGCCAACAGTTCACCACTCGCTGGCAACGACTGGAACAGAACATGATACTGCCGTCAGGCAAGTACGTCGGCTCGATGTCATCGTCCGGGCCGTCGGTCAGTTGGGTCAGGCCGCTGCCGTCGATGTTGATCTCATACAGATGAAAGTTCGCCGTTCCACCCTTGCGGTAGGCAAACAGGATCTTGCTGCCGTCATAGTGAACTTGTGGGTCGCGAATTCCTCCTCGGGGATCATTTAATAGGACTGTGCGTTCACCAGTGCGCAGATTCAAACGACACAAACGACCTCCCTCGCCAAAACCCATTCGCTCGGGAGCATTGCAGTAATAGCCGAAGTTGACATACCAATGATCTTTGCCCGACACGCGCATGGCGAAGACAATATCATCGACCCCGGCCAGCGGACCATCCAGCAGAGTTTTAAACAACTTTCCCGAAGCGGGTCCTTCCTGCGCAGTTTCTCCACGCAGGTCTTGACCAACGGTGCAAACCATGCAGAAACCCATTAGCGCCAATGCGACTCTACAAACTCTTGTGTTCATCGTTATTCTCCTCCATTACGCGGTTGCCGTCCCGAAGTCGAACGTGCCATCAGAAAGTTTATACTAAATAATCAAGCTCTAGTATATAATTCTTATCCAGAAGGCCGCGCGCCCACAGCCCCACCTCGTTCCCATGCTCTGCGTGGAACGCACGGGCAATTTAACCCGCTCCCCCCCGCCCGCTTATGTTTGTAACAAAAGAAGAACGTTTCCGACGTCTGCCGCACAAGGAACCGGCGCCATGACCAGCAGCCCACCTGAGTCGTCGTCAACGTCGTCGCAACGGTTGTTGAAACCACCAAAGGGGATCATCGGGAGTCTGATTTGGATGGGTCCCATGTTAATGTTGCTGGGCGCTGCCATTGGCAGCGGTGAGTTGTTGGCCGAGCCGGCGGCCGGCGCGCGCCATGGAAGCTCGCTGCTGTGGGCGATCCTCTTCATCGTGGTGACGAAGGCGTTTTGGAACGAAGTAATCGGGCGCGTCGGCATCGTTACCGGACAGAATTTTCTGGAATCCTGCTTTGGTGCAGGACGGTTAATGACGCTGGTCCCCGTGGCTTGGTACGTCGTCAATGGGATCAAGGATTTCTTGCTGCGAGGGGGAATCACGGCGATTGCCGGGCTGATCTGCTATGACATGTTCGGTCCGCTGCCACTGCCTGCGATGTGGCTTGACGCCAGCGGGAACAATGAGCAATTGCAGACGATCAGTTGGACGTTGCTCAACTACGGCCTGATCTGGCTGTTGCTCGTGGCGGGTGGATACCGTTTGGCGGAGATGCTCAACACGGTCCTGTCACTGGTCTTCACGTTGTGCCTCGTGGCCTGCGCAGTCGCGGTGCTCCCGCAAGCGACCGGCGAGCTTGCCCGTGGGCTGGTGCCGCGGATTCCATCCGGCGGCGACGAACTCTTGATGCTGGTATCGCTGGCCGGCATCGTCATGTCCGGATCGACCACGGTCTACTACAGCGCATGGGCAGAAGAGCGAAAGATGGGGTTGTTCAACTTCGTCCGTGGCATGGCGTTGCGGCTGACTCGGGAACAGGCTGAGCCTGAGTCGAAGGAAGAGGTGGAGAGAATGATGGGTTGGGTGCGTGTCAACCGCCTCAATGTCATCGTCACTTATCTGCTCGGCGCCCTGATTTGCCTGTCGACGTTCGTATTGGGTGTCGCTGTTCTGCGACCGGCTGGCGTCACGCTCACCGGCGCGAAGCTGGCCCCTGAACTCAGCTTGATGATGACCAGCGTGGCCGGTGATTGGGCAAGGCCCGTTTTTTATCTGGGCGCGTACGCAGCGGTTGTCAGCACCGCCATCGGTATCCTCGATGGCGGTTCTCGGATGTACATTCAGCCGCTGCGGGCACGATTCCCGAACGTTTCGATCCCCGTGTGCCAACGGGTGATCATGACTGTGATGGTAGTGGGTTGTTGGTCGGTGTATGTGCTGGTCCCGGATGCGTTGAAACTGGTTATCTGGATGGGAGCCATCGATGCGCCCTTGGTGGGCATCTTGTTTCTCGCCTACGCCTATCTAGGCAAACGCTATCTCCCGCAAGTTTATCGATACGGCACAGCTTGGACGGTCGCCATGGCCCTGACGGGGATTCTCTATTTCGGTTTGGGCGTATTCTTCGTCGTCCACAGGATCATGGAGTTCATGGGAACTGGTGTGTGAGCCAGCCGAGCGAGCCGAGATTTCGTCATCGCTGGGGATAAGTTATTGAACGAGTTTCATGACAAGCCCGTAGGCGCTCATCGAAGACGCCACTACCAGGATCACAGTTGATGCCAGGGCAAACGCGAACGTCACCCCGTGCACGCGGTAGGCCGGTGGCAGTTTGTGATTCAGATAAAAAGCTGCGATCGCGGCGGCGGCCACGGCGAGGTTGGCTAGAAAGAATCCGGCGATTTGAATCAGCAGGTCGAACTCCAGATTCAACCAGATGACGGGGCTGGCCACCACCATAATCGAAACGACGATCACCCGCCGCAGACCTGCATAAGTCCAGCGGGTGTCGGGCCAAATTGCCTGCGAAAACTCGTGAGTGACGCGGGAATATACTTCGGGCAGCGCGGTCAGCGTACCCCACAATGCGGCAATCACTGTGACATAATAAACCGTCGTCAGCCAAGGATGGATGTTTCGCCAGATGTGAGCTTGATCGGTAAGCAGGCTCCAATTCTCAAATCGACTCTGTTGGTCGTACAGAACGGCCGCACCGGAGACCATGAAAGCGGCAGTAACGATGAACAACACGGCCGCACCGAGCCCGACGTCCCAGCGCAGCGGCGCTACCAGTCGAAACAGCCGGCGGCGTTGTTCTGGATCGTCGGGCAGGTAATCGATTCGCGGGCTGTTGGCGGCCCGCTCACGGATCTGTTCAATCTCGGGATGGCTCGTCAAACCCCAGCCTCGCAGGCCGATCCAGTTGGCATAGACGATGTAGGTCGTCACGCTGCCACCAATGTAGGCAAACACGGTTGCCAAACTAAGAAAGGGATATTTAATCACGTCCGGTGGAGCCCACTCCGGCAACGACTCGGGAAAACGCCCGATTCGTAGCAAAGTTCCGTGTACCGTCGCACCGAAGTCCGGCCAAACCATGATCGTTCCAATGATGGTGCCGAGCACAAGAATGCCGCAGATCACGAGCTGTTCTTTCTCCAGCCGCTCGTAAGTGAGCGTCAGGCTGACCAGCAAAGCCGCCGCAATAAACAGCGTCGTATACAAGTTCACCCAGAATGCGTTTCCCGCCGCATTGAAGGTCCCGGCGGTGAAGAACTGCTGCCCAATGAGATGGTGCAGCAGGCTGCCGCAAGGCTTGGCGATGGCGACCCACGCCAGGGGAGCGAACACGATCTCGACTCCCACGATCAAGATCAGCAACCAACCGCGCGGTCCGGGGAAATGGACAAGCCGGTGGCCGACGTACTCGCCGCTGATGGCCGTGTACCGTCCCAGCATGTACGTGACAAAGACCCCTTTGACAACGCAAGCCAGCAGCACAACCCACAACAGATCGTAATGAGCCCAGGCACCGGTCCGCACTACCACGATCGTCTCACCGGCACCGATGCTCATCGAAGCCAGGATGGCGGCGGGTCCAAAGCATTTCATCAGCCCCCAGATTTTGTGCAACGACCATGGTTCCGCAGCCAGGTCTGTTACGGGTGGAATCTCGATGCAATCGTTGGATGAAGCTTCTGACATTCGTTGTCCTTACAACTCCGGCTAGACAGCCAGCGACGTTTCTTCTGGCGGAAATGCCCAATCCGATCAGTTGTTCGATCGTGTTGGTAATAAGCACTTCCATTCGGTAGGATTGATAATGTAGCAAAACTTGGTCTAGTATATAAACATTGTAACTTGAAGTCTCTTCTTAATGGGGAGTACGGCTGATGTATCGTCTATGCTCTTGCGTGCTTCCGGTTGTCCTCGTTTTGATTCTGGCGGCCCCAGTAGGGCGTGTGGGCCAGTGCGCAGAATTCCTCAGCGACGTGACGTCGGGTGTTTTGTTCAAACATCATCAGCAGTGGGGAGACTTCGGCTTGGATACAGCCGCGGCCCGTCCTGGCACGACGGGCACAACGTTGCGCATCGGCGAAAAGACATTTAAGAAGGGACTGGGACACCACGCCAATGGCGAGATCGTCGTCGATCTACGCGGCCAGTTCAGCGAGTTTCGCGCGTCCATTGGAGTCCAGTGGCAGGGTGGAAACAAGGGGAGCGTCGTCTTTCGGATCGCAGTTGACGGCGAGATTGCTTTTGAAAGTGGGCCGATGTCGGACAGCGATCCGGCGAAGGAAGTGCAGGTCTCGTTGGAGAACGCCCGCGAGTTGCGTTTGATCGCTGCCGACTCTGGAGATGGTATTGGATGTGACATGGCGAACTGGGCCGAGGCGCGTCTTGTTCGCGATCCGCGAGTCGCCCATTTTGGAACCGTCAAGGCATCGTTGGCTGGCAATCCGGCTCCACCCTCTAGCGACAACGTGTGCGGCTTCTCGTTGATCGCGAAAGAATCGGGACCTCAGGTTGCGGTTATGGAACCAGCCAACACGTTCACGATCAGTGTTCGACGCGATGAAGATGTCCGGCTGGCCATCCCGGTAAAGAACGTCGTCGACCCACTGCGGATCATCGCTGATGTGTCTGTCGTTTACGGGAGCCAGGCTGAGGTCGGGCTTGAGATTGGTGGAAAGCGGGTAACGAGAACAGTTCACAGCGGCAGTTCGACCGCACTGGCGACTGAACTCATCGATGTCGATGGAGAGTCCGTGGTCGTCGTAACCGTTCGTGGCATTGACGAAGAGGCGGGAGTCCGGTGGCGTCGGCTGCGCTACACGCGGAAGGACCGGTCGTTTGACATTCCGCTAGTCTTCCCGCACGCGGCGGAGAAGTTCCCACCGCCGGTCCTGCCAGGTCCGCGCCCCGCCATCGAGCAGGAACTGGTCGAATGGGACTGGCGGATGCAAGACGGGATTGGGACCGCTCGTGAACCTCGCTCGTGGAAACTGGCTATACAGAAAGTTTTGCAGCAAGGCGACGATCTGATCCAGGACCTCGCGGCGACCGGAGTTCCGCTTGTTGATCTCACAGGCAAGTGGGAAGAAGCGCGCACCGAGTGGAAGATGCTTTCGACCGACAGTCGTGCGAGCGAATCGCAATTGGAAGATCTATGGCGACGCGTCCACGTGTTGCGTAGGCGCATCGCCTTCGGGAATCCGCTGGCGGACGTCGGACCGCTGCTGTTTGTCAAACGCGTTCCGAGCAACTTCAGCCATCAGTTGACGCAGTATGCCGGCATGTGCGCACGACCCGGTGGCGGCGTCTTCGTTCTTGATGAACCGGGAAAGTCGATGCGGTGCCGCCAGCTCGCGGCGCTGCCCACCGGCAGCTACCAGCATCCTGAAGTGTCCTGGGATGGTCGCCGCGTGCTGTTTGCATTCTGTGAGGCCGACTCGGCACCTGCTGATCGGCAAAGCAGACAGGACCGGCATTACCACCTGTTCGAAATGGCAGCCGACGGCTCGAATCTCCGGCAACTCACCAAGGGCCAGTTCGATGACTTCTCGCCGCGTTATCTGCCGAACGGGAAGCTCCTGTTCCTTTCGACGCGTCGAGGCGGTTTTCACCGCTGCGGCCGAGGCCCGTGTCCGACCCATACGTTGGCAATCGCCAACTCAGACGGTTCGGATCCGCGCGTCGTCTCTTTTCATGAAACTCACGAGTGGGATCCGGCGGTGCTCAACGACGGTCGTATCATTTACACACGCTGGGACTACGTGGATCGGAACGCCGTCCACTATCAACAGCTTTGGAGCGTACGACCGGACGGCAGCGACGTGCGGGCCTTCTACGGCAACAACACGTTCAATCCCGTCGGGATTTGGGAAGCTCGTCCCGTGCCGGGTTCGAACCTGGTGATGGCCACGGCGGGTGCACATCATGCCATGACGGCTGGCTCAATCATCCTGGTCGATGTGGGTCAGGGAGTCGATGGGTCGAAACCGATAGCCCGGCTCACTCCTGACGCGCTCTTTCCGGAAAGTGAGTTCCGCGTTCAAAGATGGCACGCGCCAACAGGCGTTTCCTCGACACCGACGGTGCCCCCCGAGGAGCGTCGCTGGCCGGGACACTGCTACCGCACTCCGTATCCACTCTCGGAGAGCTACTTCCTCGCGGCGTACAGTTTCGATCCGCTGATTGGAGAGCCCCATGCCAATGCGGCAAACATGTTCGGGCTCTACCTTGTTGACCGATTCGGAAACAAGGAACTCATCTATCGAGACGTCAACATCGGCAGCCTCTGGCCAACTCCGCTACGAGCCCGCCAGCGTCCGCCGGCTCTGGCGTCCACGCTGCGAGAAACACACAAGGGCGAAGGGACCTTCTTCGTGCAGAATGTTTACGAGAGTTGGCCGAAACTTCCGAAAAAGGAGACGATCGAGCGACTCCGGATTGTGCAAGTGCTGCCGAAGACAACACCCCACGCGAACACCCCGCGAGTCGGACTGGCCAATGCTTCACCGGGCAAGCAGGTCCTCGGCACGGTGCCCGTCGATCCGGATGGTTCGGCATACTTTCGAGCTCCGGCCGGAATCCCGCTTTCCTTCCAGGCTCTCGACCAGCGGGGAATGGCGGTTCAGACCATGCGTAGCCTCACCTATCTTCAGCCGGGCGAGCATGCCACATGCATTGGCTGTCACCAGTATCGTTCTCGCGTCCCGAACACTCAGTTTTCGGCGCTGGCGAGAACACGGCCGCCTTCGACGATCGCCGCTGGTCCCGACGGGTCAAAGCCGCTGAGCTACCCGCTCTTGGTTCAACCCGTTCTCGACAAGCATTGCGTCGATTGCCACAGTGGCCCGAAAGCGGCGGGTGGAATTGTCTTGACCGGCACTCCGGCCGGCGAGTTTTCGGCGTCCTACAACGCGTTGGCGCCGATGGTGTCCTATTCTCAGTGGAAGGGTTCTCCGAAAGCCAACTTTGAACCACAAACTCGGCCGAACGTCTTCGGCGCTCGTGCCAGTAAACTGACGGCATTGCTCGAGAAAGGACACGAGGGTGTCAAGCTTGGCGAGGAGGACATGGAGCGTCTTGTCACATGGATGGACGCCAATGCGCTCTTCTACGGTACCTTCGATCCGAACGACCAGCGGCGCCAGCAGAAAGGTGAGCGCATCAAAGGACCTGCATTGGAATAACATCTACTGGTAGCCGAAGTCGTGAGACTTCGGTCGGCAGCCCAACTTACGACCCAGACTTTCCGAATTCTCACGAATCCGGCTACAGAAAGGGAATCGCGTGAACAACACTGCTCGTATGCTCGAAGGAAAAACGGCGCTGGTAACCGGCGCCGGTCGCGGTTTAGGACGCGCGTTCGCTGAACGCCTCGCGGCACTCGGGTGTGCCATCGGGGTTCATGGAATGCGCGAACACGGGCCGGCGGAGTACGCCGAAGGCACAACCTTGTCTGACACCGCTGCGCAAATCGGCGAGCAGTTCACGGTAAGAACCGTGCGCGCGCTTGGAGACCTGACGCAGAGCGATCATGTCGAACGCGTCGTAGAGACGATTACCAGTGAGTTGGGCGCAATCGATATTTTGGTCCACAACGCCGGAGGCGACATCGCGGCCGCCGGGGGAAAGCCCGATCCGAACGACGCGGTCATGATCAAGGAAGATGACATTCGCGCGGTGCTGGATCGCAACTTGTTGAGCACCATCCTGGTCTGTCAGCAGGTTGCTCGAGGCATGATCGAGCGTCGCTCGGGCCGGATCGTAACGATCAGTTCGATCGAGGCCTTCGGGGGAAGTGAAAACAGCGCCATCTATTCAACCGCCAAGGCGGGCGTCGTCGCGTACACGCGTTGCCTGGCAGCCCAACTGCGGCCACATAACGTGACCGCCAACAGCCTGGCTCCCGGTGAGACGCGAACTGGCCGTTACCTGGGCACTCGCCAAGTCGACCAGCAGAGAATGGTTACCGAGGGAACTCTCGACCGCATCGGGCTAGTGGATGAAGTGGCCCGCGTCGTTGAATTCTTCGCCGGACCGCAAGGCGCCTTCGTGACCGGGCAGGCCTTGCGCGTCGACGGTGGAGCCCAACTCTGGCCCGCGTGACGTACCGATGTTATGGTGAGCAATGACAGCATTTGCCTTCCATGGGAATAAATCCTATCCGAACGCTATTGAGGAGTGGACACGAGGTTGGCGATGAAAATCGGCGTTGACAGTTACAGCTACCATCGTTTGTACGGCGAGATCTACCCCAACCAGATCGATCCGGGCACGCGCTGGGAATTTGAGCAGTGCATCGACGAGACCGTGCGCGTGGGCGCCGACGGCATCTCGTTGGAAACGTGCTTCATGCCCAAATTTGATGAGGACTATCTCGCCAGGCTCAAAGAAAAACTTGATGAACATGATTTGGAACGAATGGTCGCCTGGGGACATCCTGACGGATTAGAGGGCGGCAAAAACACGGACGCCGCAAAGGAGATGGAACTGCATCTGGCCACCTGCCGGGCCGTGGGCGCGGACGTGATGCGGATTGTCGGCAGCAGCCTGATGTTTCGCCATGAACCTCACGGGCCGCAGATCGAACGGGTATCGGCCATTCTCCGTGAGTCGGTGAAGAAAGCCGAAGATGCGGGCGTGCGGTTGGCCCTCGAAAACCACATTGATTTTACCTCGGATGAAATCCTGGAGATCCTCGCAAACGTCGATTCCGAGTACCTGGGCGTCAATTTCGACAGTGGGAACACACTTCGAGTCTTCGAAGACCCTGTGGAGGCGGCGAAGAAATTGTGTGCCCGCACTTACTCCACACACATGAAGGACATCGATCCCGGGCATGGTTCACCGCGGGATTGGACGTTTTGGGCCAGCGCACCGGTCGGCAGCGGCATTATCGACATGCCGGGTGTCGTGGGTGCCTTGCGGGATTCCGGCTACGACGGCATGCTTTGTGTGGAAATCGATTTCCTCAAAGACAAGCAGGCGGACGAAACGAAAGCGGTTGAAACGGCCGTCCACTATCTGCGGCGCCTGGTCGGATAAAGCCCCTCGTTGTGCGCTTTGTTGTGACGGCCCGTGACACAACCTTAATACCATCAGGTGCAACATGCGAACAACCTGGTCTTTTCACAGTCCTGGACAGATCCTATTTGGCCGCAACGCGGTCGATCAACTGGGCGACGTCGCTGGGCGGCTGGGCGCTGGACGCGCGCTGATCGTGACGGACAAATCACTCGCCGACGCAGGTCTCGCCCAGCGTGTTGGCGGGGTGTTGCGAACCGCGGGAATCGCGACCGAAGTTTTCGACGGCGGTCAGCCCGACCCGCCGCTGCATGCCGTCAACCGTTGTGTTGAACAAGCCAGGGACTGCCACGCCGATCTGCTAGTCGGTTTGGGCGGCGGCAGCAACATGGACCTGGCCAAAGCCGCGGCCACACTGCTGGCGCACGGTGGCACGTGTCTTGACTATGGCGGCGATCAACTAGTGCCCGGTCCCGTGTTTGCACTCATTTTGGTCCCCACGACGTCGGGCACCGGTTCCGAGGTAACGGCGGCCGCGGTGTTGAACGATACAGATGAAGGCCGCAAGTTCGCGATCTTGAGCAACTACCTGCGGCCCCAAGTCGCGCTGGTCGATCCCACGCTCACCGTCAGTTGTCCGGCGAAAGTGACCGCGGACAGCGGCATCGACGCGCTCACCCATGCGATCGAAGCGTACACCGCCGTTGACAACGAGACGTTTCCTCTTCCAGAGGGCGAACGCACGGTTTATCAAGGCCGCTATCCCCTGAGCGACGTGCTGGCCGAGCAAGCAATCGGGCTGGTCGGACGCTACCTGCGGCGCGCCGTCTCGAACGGCGACGACATTGAAGCTCGCGAGGGGATGGCGCTGGCGGCAACGAGCGCGGGCATGTCATTTTCCAATGTCGGAGTGGCAGTGGTTCATGCGTTGGAATACGCGCTCGCCGCCGAGGCACACACATCCCACGGTTGCGGCTGCGGGTTGTTGCTGCCGTATGTGATGGAGCACAACAAGTCGGCGCGCGCTGCTCAAATGGTGAAGATCGCGGGGCTGTTGGGCGAGGACATCACTGCACTGGACGAGCACACGGCGGCCGATCGTGCAATCCATGCCGTCCACCAATTGAAGGCCGACATCGGCATTCCAGCGACGTTGACCGAAGTCGGCGTCAACCCGGACGCTGTGCCGGCGATGGCCGAGCAAGCTTTCGCCCTGAAACGGATTCTCCGGGTCAACCCCCGCGCTGTTTCGCAGGAAGATTTGGAAGCGATTTTGAAGTCGGCACTCTAGAGGTCTCGTTCCGAGTTTGCTCTTTGGACTAAAGATAGAACACACCTGCTGGGGCAGGTAGTATCCTAGTTTGCCGATTCAGACTTCCGAAGTTTGGGAAAACTTCGGAAGTCTTGCAGGAATATAGGACACTTCCCCCGGGGCGAGCCTTGTTGATTTTGACAAATAGAAACAGTACAATGACAGTCTGGTTTAATTCTGTTTAGATATGCTGCGCGCGTACACACCAACATGATGCTCTTTGACCAGATAGTTGTCCTGACGAGCATTCCCGCCTAACACTTGCTACCGTCGATCGTGCTCTGGTTATCAAAGTCCTGGGTTGAGAAATGGCCAACAACAAACTCAACGAGCGAGAACTTGATCTGCGTGGCACGATCGCGGACGAGCTTGTTGCGCATACCCCTGGCTTCTCTCCGGAAAATGCTCGTTTGCTGCGACGGCACGGCGTCTTTCAACAGGATAACCGCGACGAGCGACATGCGGACCGCAACTCGCGCCAGTACGAGTTCATGGTGCGAGTTCGAGCCACTGGCGGCAAACTGACCGCCTGTCAACTGCTGGGCCTGTTGGACCTGACCGAGCAACTCGGCGATGGGCAGTTGCACGTCACATCACGCCAGGGGATCCAACTGGCCGGCATTGAAAAGACGGCGCTTCGGCCAGCGCTGCGCTGCATCTCGGATCTGCAACTTTCCACGCTCGCTACCGGCGGAGACTTGAACTGCAACGTCGTGTGTTGCCCCGCGCCGCATGGCCCCGGCAGCGTACGCGACGACCTACAGGCAACCGCCGACGAGCTGGCCACCTGCTTGATGCCTCGGGCTGGCGACTACGATGACATCTGGCTCGGAAATCGGCCAGCCGTATATCGCCAGTCTTCGGGCACGAATGCCACGAACGACGTCATCAGTTCAATCGACGGACGCGCAAGTAATCCACATAAGTTCAAGATCGGACTTGCCATCGCCAACGACAATTGCACCGATGTCTACGCTCAGGATCTCGGACTGCTGGCAGTGACGGACAACGCGCGGGTTGTTGGTTACAACGTGCTGGTGGGCGGCAACATGCGAAACTATGTGAGTGTCGCCGCCCGGTCGGCGACGTTGGCCCGCCCCCTGGCGTACGTTGCCAGTGACGATCTTCTTTCTTTGGTCAGTTCCATCATCGCCGTATATCGTGAACACGGTGATCGGAGCGACCACAACCGCGCTCGCATGAGATATCTGATCCAGGACTGGGGGCTTGAGCGGTTCAAGCGTGCCGTTGAAGACGTGTTCGGGCGTTCGCTGGAACCGCCCCGGCCAGTGGAAGTTGTGGGCCGCGAAGACCATCTCGGCTGGCATCGCCAGAACGACCGAGAGTGGTTTGTGGGGCTACACGTTGAAAACGGCCATATCGCTGACGGAGCACAATCGAAGCTGAAGTCCGCATTGAGAACAATCGCCGATCGCTTCTCCGTTAGGTTCCGGCTTACTCCGCAGCGAAACATCCTGGTGTGTGACGTTCCTTCGTCCGACTGCTGTCACGTTGATGCCTTACTTGCCCGTCATCACGTGCGATCGGTCGGGGAGTTGAGCAACGTTCGGCGCTATTCAATGGGATGTCCTGGGTTGCCCAATTGCTCCGCGGCAATCACCGAGAGCCAGCGGTTGCTTGACAGGATTATCAATGAATTGGAGTCCGAAGTCTTTCGGCTCGGCCTGGCCGAGGAGCCGTTCACACTACGAATAACTGGTTGTCCTTTCGGATGCACGCGCAGTCATCTGGCGGATATTGCCCTGGTGGGGCGAGCCGCGGATCCGGAGACGGGTGAGGACAAATACGCCATTTTTCTGGGCGGCGACCGTCTGGGGCGGCGGTTGAACACACTCTATCGAGACCTCGTTCCAGCGGATCAGATCATCTCCGCCTTGCGAGGCTTGCTGCTTGACTATCGTGGCCAGCGTCTCGCCGGCGAAACGTTCGGGGATTTCTACGTTCGCAACCACACAAAGTGAACGACCCAAGGGAGGCTCAGTTCCGCCCGCGTCTTGCCCGGTCTAGGTCGCGTTTGACATCCGCTGTCTTTTTCGTTTCGCGCTTGTCGTGCAGCTTCTTACCTTTACAAAGACCCAGCAGCAATTTGGCTATGCCCCGCTCGTTGAAATAAACGCGCAAAGGCACGAGCGTCAGGCCCTTTTCGTGTGCCTGGCCGGCGAATTTGCGGATTTCTTTGCGGTGCAGCAATAGCTTTCGCGGACGCTTTGGCTCGTGATTCCAGGTGTTGGCTTGTGTGTACTCCGCGATGTCGCAGCCGACCAGCCAAACTTCGTTGTCGCGGACCCGTCCGTATGACTCGTCCAAGGAGACCTTGCCTTCGCGCAAACTCTTCACTTCGCTGCCGACCAGCGCTATGCCGCACTCCATCGTTTCCAACACGGCGTACTTATGCCGAGCTTTGCGGTTTTCGGCCAGGACACGGTAGCCAGTGTCTTCCTTCTTCTTACCTTCCTTTTTCTTGTCTGCCTTCTTTCGGCCTTTCTTCGACATTCGATTCTCCCGGCGTGATTGTATCAATCTTTGTGGTGGAAGGAAATGCGCCCGAATCGTCACAACATTTCGATTTCGCCGTTGCGAATGAAGATGCACTGCGGATCCAGTCGCGCCGCTTGGCTAAGGTATGTATTCGCGCGCTTGCGCAAGCAACGCATAATCGTTTTCGACTTTGAAACGCTATAGCTCAGGTCGGAGACCAGATTGTTACCCACAAATCAAAACCCCTGCCTGCTCGTCAGGCAGGTGGGTTAGTTCGAAAGGCTAGAAAAATACGCGTAAATAAAACTCAAGACCCCTGTCGCCTCGTGCGACAGGTGAATCCGTTTCGAGCCAACCAAACTTAGGTTCCTGCCAGGCGAACTGGCAGGGGACCGGGGCGTTCATTTCCGTTCTTGTTTAGCCTGTCAAACTTCCCGTCCTGCCACACAAGGTAGCAGGGGCGAAGGTCAAAGACGTGAGGTTTGGCCAGATCCAGACTCAAACTGCTGAATTGGGAATGCCTTGCAAACATATTAGCAATTCTGGATAGGTTGGGTTACAATACGCGACGAAACATAATCCCGCCCGACTTCCGTGGAAGTCTCGCTCACCAACCGTCCCACACACTCAACCCCAGTTGCAAGGAGTGAAGCATGTCCAATCAAACAAGACGTAGGTTCCTGAAGACCGCCGCCGCGGCCAGCGCGGCGTTCCCATTGTTCACCATCGCCGGCACCAAAGCTTCTGGCAAAGTGATCGGGGCAAACGATACGATTCGAGTCGGCGTTGCTGGCATTCACGGACGCGGCGGTTCGCACATCGGCGGATTCGCGGGCATGGACAAGGTCCAGGTGACGTACCTGATCGACCCCGACAGCAGCCTGCACGAATCGCGCAAGAAGAACGTCAAGTCAAAAGGCGGCAACGAGCCGAAGTGTGTCCAAGACATTCGCGAGGCACTGGACGATCAAAACCTGGACGCCGTTTCCATCGCGACTCCGAACCATTGGCACTCGTTGATCACCGTCTGGGCCTGCCAGGCTGGCAAAGACGTGTACGTCGAGAAACCGATGAGTCACAACGTATTCGAAGGTCGAAAGTGTGTGGAAGCCGCTGCCAAGTATGGCTGTGTCGTACAACACGGAACCCAGCAACGAAGCAGCCAAGGGCGTGCCAACGAAATCGCCGCCTTGCAGTCCGGAAAATACGGCAAGTTGCTCGTCTCGAAAGGCTACTGCTGTAAGCCCCGTTGGAGCATCGGTCACAAAGAGCCAGGCGATGCACCCGAGCATCTTGATTTCAACCTCTGGCTCGGCCCTGCGCCGTTGCAGCAGTATCACGGCAACCTGGTCCATTACAACTGGCACTGGTTTTGGGACACCGGTAACGGCGACACCGGCAACCAAGGCGTTCACGAAATGGACGTCGCTCGCTGGGCCATCAAGGACAGCACGATGCCCAAAGCGGTCTGGAGCGTCGGCGGCCGGTTCATTCCTGGCCAAAAGGATTACAAAGATCAAGGCCAAACGCCCAACATGCAGATTTCGGTCTACGAGTATGACGAATGCTTGTTGCTGTTCGAAACGCGTGGCCTCGTCGGCAAGAACGGCGTCGATCGCAATGTCAGCAACGAGTACTACACGACCGATGGCATGATCAAGGGTGGCAAGTTCTATCCGAAAGATGGCGGCAAGGCCGAGTCGGTCAGTGGCGGCGAACCTCGTCAGGTGACTGGAGGCGGATGCTTCGGGGCGTTCATCACCGCGATGCGCAGCCGCAAGCCTGAGGACAACAATGCCGATGCGGAAGTCGCCCACTATTCGTCAGCATTGTGCCACTTGGGCAACATCGCGTTCCGCATGGGCGAACCGATGAAATTCAACAAGGAAGCCAACGAATTCGACGGCAACAAAGAAGTCGCCGATTCGCTGAAGATGCTCAAGGACAACTTGAAGGCCGTGGACGTCGATCTGGACAACACGACTTATCAGGTCGGCCCCAAGTTGGAATTCAATCCCAAGGCCGAAAAGTTTGTCAACAACGACAAGGCAAACGATTTGTTGTCGCGAGAATACCGCAAGCCGTTCGAAGTACCTGAAAAGGTGTAGCGAGCGATTGGCGATTAGCAATTAGCAGCTAGTTTCGCAGCCCGGCTGTTCACAACAGCCGGGCTGCTCTTATTTGCCGCACGTAACAAAGACCAACGCTGTTGACCACTATGCAGCGGTTGACTTACAGTGGCCAGTACGCGCAACCTTCTCTCCATTCCCCTCGCACAACGTCGTTTTCATCACCAGCAATGACTACGCCAGACGACTTCGATCCGTATTTGAATTGGCTCGGCATCACACCGCATGAGCGGCCGATCGATCATTATCGATTGCTGGGAGTCGAGCGATTCGAGCCGAACGTCAATGCGATTGCCCATGCGGCCGAACATCGGATGATGAGCGTCCGCCAATATCAAACCGGTCCGCGCGGTCATCACACCCAGCAGATCCTCAACGAACTTACGGCGGCGAAACTGTGTTTGCTCGACGCCAATACCAAATCAACTTACGACGCGGTTTTACAAGGGCAGCTTTCCGCCGCTCCCGTTCCACCGCCCGCGGATCCACCACCCGTTGCCGCGCCGATGGCGACTCCAGTCGCTGTCGCCGCTCCGCCACCGGTCGCCAAGCCCGTCGCCGAAGTCGTTGTGCCAGAACGTCATGACTCCGCATCGAACGAACTTGAAAAACCCGATCCATTTTACGCGCAGAGCTGGTTTCCCATCGCAACGGTCGTGTGTATCGTGTTAATCGCTGGGGTCGTTTGGGGGATCGGCGTCGGCATGAGCATGGCCAACCGCAAACCGCCGACGAAGGACGACCCAGTAGCGACCGCCACGGATGATACAGCGGACAATGACAATGCTGCAGGCACAGACGACAACGAAAAAGATCCGCAGTCTAACGACACCGAGCCCAATGACACCGAGCCCAATACGAACGAAGTCGTCATTCAACAGGAAGGCACGGGCGGTTTTAACTTCCCGCCGCTGACCGCGACATTGCAAGGCAACGTCATCCTGGATACGCAGAGTGATCGTGGCGGACTCGCCGGTTGGTCGACGCCCGAAGACCTCGTTGCGTGGAAGTTCAATGTCATCCGTGTCGGTTTTTTTAAAGTCGAGATCAACTACTTCGCTGACGAAGTCGCCGCTGGGGCCAAGTTTCAACTCCAACTTGGCAAACAACAGAAAACGTTTGCCATTCGCGATTCGGGCGATCCAGGCAGGTTGGTCACCGACGAACTGTTCTTGTTTGTCCAGCGGAAGGGACAGCACGAGTTTCGCCTGCAATGTGTCGAATTCCCCGAGAACGGTTCGTTCGTGCTGGATTCGATCAAGTTCATTCCCAAATAGGACGACGCGGGCTTTGGCCGGAAACAAAGGTTGCTGAGTGCACGCGGTGTTTACAACGCAGAGGAACAAAGAGCGCAAAGATCCATTCACTTTGCGCTCTTCGTTTCTCTGCGTTGTCTAAAAGAGTGCGCGCAGGAAGACAATATTGCCAGGAATTGTGGCGCGAAGTGTCAATCCGTCCATCCCGGACACGTTGCATTAAGTCAACGCGCGTTCACATCAGGCATCATTTCCACGGCAATTCCGTCAAGTTTTTTGGCGTACAGTTTAATTGGTACGCGCGCTGCTGCCACTTGTGCGTCGCGCATCTCGATCTCACTGGAACACAAAATGAAACATATCGTTCTAGCCCTCCTGGCAATCCTCAGCCTTTACAGCGTCGCCTTGATCGGCATCGAGCTGAGTACTTCGCAAGACTACGTCCACAACTTTTTCTCCGACATCGACGGCCCGGTTCCGTTCTTTGCGGTCAACACCACGTTAAGCGTCTTCTTTCTTTGGTCGACGGCACTGGTCTTTGCGATTTGCGTCGTTTGCACACAAGGCTTGCCCAAAATGGATCGGCTGCGTTGGTTTTTCCTGTCCCAGATCTTTGTCTTTGCGTGGCTTGGTTTTGACGATCGATTCAAGTTCCATGAATTCGCCGCCAGAAAGCTCGACATTGGCGACCACTATATTTTGTTGGCCGTGGCGATTGTCGAATTGTGTTTGCTGGTGTTTCTCGGTGGCCGCGAGATCCTGCGTCGGCCGCATCTTTATTCGCTCGGCGCGGCGTCCGTGCTGTTTGTTATCATGACGTTTTTCGACGCCTGCGTGCCAAACGACATGGTCCTTCGGCTGACCCTGGAAGACCTGGCGAAGACATGGGCAAACTTGTGCTTTCTCGCCTTCGCCTGGCAATTGTTCTCGGCTCGCGTTGATGAACTGAAGGAGGCACGGATTCGCGAATTGGCCAGGGGCCCAACGAATTAACCAGCAATCCAATGGGCCGTGGGAGTCGGTTTGCCATGCGTGCTAACAATACAAAAGTCCTCGTCCTTGGTGACGACCACCGCATGATGTTGCCAATCATTCGCTCGCTTGGCCGGCGCGGCATCCACGTCCATGTTGCCTGGTGTTCGCCAGACAATCCCGCCCGTGCCTCGCGATACATTGCCCAGGCCCACGGCCTTTCGAGCTATGTATCTGGTCAGTCGCAGTGGCTCGCCGATCTCAACCAGTTGCTAGAACAACAGCAATTCGACTTGACGATTCCAGCCACTGAGGCCGCCGTCCATATCTTGCAAACGCATCGAGACGACCTCGTTCACAGCGATCGAATCTACTTGCTCGATGACGATGCCTTCCGAGTGGTGACCAGCAAAAGTCGAACCAGCGCATTGGCCGCGTCGCTGGACATTCCCTGCCCTCGGTCAATCCAGGTCGAACGCGATTCGGACGTTCGGTCACTTGTCGACCAGATGCAGCTTCCCGTTGTCATCAAGCCGTGCAGTTCGGTTCGTGATGAGCAACAACTCACAAAACACTTCGTTCGCACCGCCGATACGCTGGACGATGCCGTCGCTTACCTGAACTATCTCGCGGAGCAAGGAGCGGATGCATTGATCCAGCAGCGGTTCGTCGGCGAGGGCGTGGGCGTGGAACTGCTCGCCAAGGATGGGGAAGTATTGGTCGGGATTCAACACCGCCGGCTGCACGAAACCAACGGACATGGCAGTACCTATCGCGAGACCACGCCGATCCACGACGCACTTCGCCGCGCCAGCGAGCAACTGGTCGAAGCGTTGAATTACACCGGCGTTGCGATGATCGAATTCCGCATCGACCCAGAATCAGGCGACTGGGTACTGCTCGAAATCAACGGACGCTTTTGGGGATCTTTGCCTCTGGCGGTCGCTGCGGGAGCGGACTTTCCGTCGTACCTCTTTGAGATGTTGGTCAACGGCAAGACGGAGTTTTCGCAAGCGTTTCGTATTGGCGTCCGCAGCCGCAACCTGACCGACGACATCCGTTGGATGTGGCGCAGTCTACTGGGCAAAGGGAAGAGCTTTGCCGAAGAAAATGAGAACTGTTTAGGTTGGTCTGTGAACCCGATTTCGAATTCGCAATTCGTCAAGGACCTGTTTCGCGGGCTGCTGATGTTCGATCACATCGACACATTCAACTGGACTGATCCGGCTCCGGCAGCATTCGAACTTCGACAGATTCTGGCCAGCGTGTTTTCGGGGCTCATGTCTCGCCTCCGGCGAGGAAAACGTGCGGACGAATCTCATGACAATTCCGTCCCAG
>CAYFJO010000112.1:21631-27099 GCA_964343305.1 uncultured Pirellulaceae bacterium
TAGCGGAAACGTTAAATTGAAAACGACCCCATTCAAGTGCCATCCGGCATTCGCTTCGCTGATTGGATTCGTAGCTGGGATTTGCTCCGTCTCCTTGGCTGCGGAATCAGAATTCTCGGCAGAACACATCGAGTTCTTTGAGGCAAAAGTCCGGCCCGTGTTAGCGACGCATTGCTATGAGTGTCACAGCGGCAAATCAAAGACCCTCAAGGGCGGCCTGCGTTTGGACGGCCGGCAATTCGCTCTGAAGGGCGGTGAATCGGGAACAGCCGTCGTGCTGGGAAAGCCCGATGAAAGTTTGGTGGTTCAAGCGGTTCGTTGGGAATCGTCCGAAATGCCGCCCAAGGGAAAACTGAAGCCCGATCAAGTCGCCGCGCTAGTCAAATGGATCGAGTTGGGAGCGCCTTGGCCGGATGAAGATTCGGCACCGACTGTCATCGCAGCGAAGACCTACGACTGGCCGAGAATCCGCCGGAAACATTGGGCATGGCGGCCTGTGGAAAAGCACATTGCGCCCGTCGTCAAGAAGATGGACTGGGTGAAAAACGAGATCGACCGCTTTGTGCTCGCCAAGCTAGAAGACGCAAAGCTCCAGCCCGTTGCCGCTGCCAGTCCGCGTGTGTTAGTACGTCGCATGTATTTAGATTTGATCGGTCTGCCGCCCACACCCAAGGAGGTGGAAGATTTTGTCAAAGCCGCGACAAGCGATCGTCAGGCCGCGGTCGAGGCGTGCATCGACAAGTTGCTGGAGTCCCGCCACTACGGTGAGCGCTGGGGGCGTCACTGGTTGGACGTGGCCCGATATAGCGACGGATACGGCGGCTTTCTCGACAAAGATGCCTTTCCGCAAGCATGGCGATATCGAGACTGGGTCGTTGATGCGCTGAATCGCGACCTGCCGTTCAATCAATTCGTGAAGATGCAGATCGCTGGTGATTTGCTCGGCGAGCCAGACGGAGCTTTGGCGACCGGATTCTTTGCACTCGGTCCCACGTACCGCAGCGATGGCGGAGACCCGGACAGCGTCGCCCAAGCCAAGGGCGAAACGCTCGATGATCGCGTGGATACATTTTCTCGCGGCCTGCTGGGACTCACGGTCAGTTGCGCACGCTGCCACGAACATAAGTTTGATCCGATTCCGCAAATGGACTACTACTCCATCGCCGGCATCTTTAACAACACCCGTATCGGCGAGGCCCCTCTCGTTCCAAACGAAGTCGTCAAGAAACACAACGACCATCAAAACGCGATCCGTCAACTCGACGGAAAGATCAAACAGCGGAACAATCAATTCAAGAAAGAAAAACGCCAACCCAACGATCAAGAAAAACAGGAGATCGCGACCTGGCAAAAAGAACTGGAAAACCTGCGAAAGACCGCTCCGCCCAAGTACGACACCGCACACGCTTTGTTTGAGAGCGGTAGTGGAAACATGTCAGTGGCCATTCGAGGAAACCTCCGCAAGCCGGGCGAGCAAGCGCCGCGTCGATTTCTTCGTGTGTTAGCCGGTGAGAATCCGGCCCCGTTCACACAAGGCAGCGGACGCCTGGAACTGGCCGAGGCAACGGTTGACCCCGACAATCCGCTCACCGCGCGTGTTTTTGTCAATCGCGTCTGGCTTCACCATTTTGGACGTGCCCTGGTTCGTTCGCCAAGCAATTTTGGAACGCTGGGCGAAGAGCCAACGCATCCGAAGTTGCTCGACTGGCTGACGGCAGCATTCATCGAATCAGGCTGGTCGATCAAACAACTGCATCGCACGATCATGTCGTCGTCGAGCTATCAGTTGAGCAGTCAGTTTGACGATCGAAACTTCCAAACTGACGGCGACAATCAATTGATCTGGCGGATGAATCCCCGCCGGCTCGATGTCGAATCGTGGCGAGATGCCTTGCTGACCGTAACTGGGGAATTGGATCGCAAAGCGGGCGGACCATCAACGGACAACATCGACGTCCCGCGACGGACGTTGTATTTCAAAGTCAGCCGCAACGGCGATCAATTCCGGTCGGATCAGTTTTTGCGGTTGTTCGACTTTCCGCTCATGCGGGCCACGGTTGCCAAGCGGCCGGCCAGCATCGTTCCGCAACAGTTTTTGTTCATGATGAACAGCCCGTTCATGATTTCCCGCGCTAAGGCTCTGGCCGCGCGATTGGAACGGGAGGCCAAGACCGACGAGGAGCAAATCGATTTGGCCTATCAACTCTTGTATGGCCGCGCACCGCGCGACGAAGAGAAACAAGTGGGTTTGTCGTTCTTCCAACTGACGGAGAACCCTGTCAAGGCGTTGTCGCCGTGGCAACAATATGCCCAGGTGCTTTTGAGTTCCAACGAATTCATGTACGTGCAATAATGGCGATCGCAAGTCAATCGATTCACGAGGGATGAGAATGCAACATCGAAATCCGCTGCCGCCCATTTCGCGTCGCGACGCACTTTCTCGCATCGGAGCCGGCTTTGGCACGCTTGGTCTGGCCAGCGTCCTGTCGGACGTTGACGCATCCGCGGCTCCGTCGACATCTCCGCTGGCTCCCAAATCGCCACATTTCGCGCCCCGAGCCAAACACGTGATTCAACTGTTCATGCCGGGCGCTCCGTCTCACGTCGACACGTTCGATCACAAACCATTGATCGAAAAACATCAAGGCCAACGGCCCAAGCTCGTTGACCGCAAGACGCTGCGAAACACGAAGAACGGCCTGATGCCGTCGCCCTTCGGTTTCAAACAATATGGCAAGTGTGGCAGATGGGTCAGCGATATCTTTCCGAAGGTGGGCGAGTGCGTTGATGAGATTTGCTTCATTCACTCGATGTACACCGACATTCCAGAGCACGCCGGCGCGATGTTGATGATGAACCTTGGCCACCTGCAACCCAGCCGTCCCAGCATGGGGTCGTGGCTGGTTTATGGGCTGGGCACTGAGAATCAAGACTTGCCCGGTTTTGTTTCGATGAGTCCTCGCGCTCAACCTCGTGGCAAACTTGCCAATTGGGGCAACTCGTTTCTGCCCGGTGCTTACGCCGGCACGTACGTCAACATCGCCAGCATGAAGCCAGATCAAATCTTGCGCAATTTGAAAAACCAGCACTTGCCGCGCGAACAACAGCGTCGGCAAGCGGATCTGTTGACGCGTTTGAACAAGCTGCATTTGGAGCGACAGCAGCAAGATCAACAACTCCAGTCAAGCATCCAAGCAATGGAGATGGCATTTCGCATGCAGTTTGCCGTTCCGGACGCGTTTGATGTGTCGAAGGAAACCAAATCGACGCTCGATCTTTACGGCGGCAGCGAATATGCCAAAGGATGTTTGCTGGCGCGGCGGTTGGTCGAACGTGGCGTGCGGATGGTCCAGCTTTCGCATTCGATCGACGGCTATGATATTCCCTGGGACACGGGGCACAACGATATCAAGGGCGGCCACAAGCGATTGGCCGACGCATGCGATCAAGGCATCGCGGCGTTGCTGATGGATCTCAAACAACGTGGATTGCTCGACGAGACGCTCGTGATCTGGGGCGGCGAATTCGGCCGCGCTCCGACCTCCGAAGGCCAAAAAGGCCGCGATCACGATCACTATGGCTTCACCGTGTGGATGGCCGGCGGCGGCGTCAAACCGGGGTTCAGCTACGGAGCCACCGATCAGTTTGGATGCTCAGCCGTGGAAAACCGAGTTCATGTCCACGATTTGCACGCGACCATCCTCCATCTGATGGGCCTGGACCACGAGCGGCTCACCTATCGATATAGCGGACGCGATCACCGGCTAACGAACGTCCAGGGCCAGGTCGTGCATGATGTCATTGCGTAGGCTTTGTGCGTCGCTTAATTCTCGGCGGCCAGCACAATGGCATTCGCCTGCCCCATCTCACCCTGGCTTAGAGTTATCGCAAAAGGCGTCCGCAACGGCTGAGGCTCCTTATGAACCACATTGATAGGACATTCTGGATCAGGCGTCTCGTAGTTTAACGTCACGGGAATCAGATCGTTTTGTAACGCCAAGACACTGACCGCCATTTCTACCGCGCCACCTCCAGAGGCAAGTGCCCCGAAATAACTCTTCGGAGCCACGACCGGCACGTCGCCAAGCGTGCCACGAATCGCGGACGCTTCGGTGCGGTCACTTCGCACGGTGCTTCGTCCGTGCGCGTTGACGTGTCCAATGTCGCTTGGTTGGAGATCGGCCGATCGTAGCGCGGCCTTGATGCTTCCCTTGGCGGCGACTCCTAGTTCATCGTCCGTGTCGAGGCCAAAACTCTGACCGTGGCCGACGATCCGTGCCAGGATGGTTGCACCACGTGCTTCTGCATGGCGACGCGTTTCCAGAACATAAAGGCACGATCCCTCGCCGCCCACAAGGCCATCACGGTCTGCGTCAAAGGGGCGGGACGCACGCTCGGGTTCATCGATTCGGTTGGACATTTCCAAATCCCGCTTGAACGCCATCGCGGCAAGATTCGTCTTCGAGCCGACGCCTCCGGTGATCATCACGTCGGCGGACCCACGGCGGAGCATGTGTGACGCTTCCGAAATGGCGCTGAGACTCGAACAATCGTCACTCACGATCGTATTGTTTGGCCCACGAGCGTCGTATGCGATCCCAATGTGGCAAGCAGGCATGTTGGGCAAATACTTCAGCATCCACAATGGGAACACGTCTCTCATCGCGCAGTCGCCCCATTTGTCGAAGTCAAATTTGCCATCCTCAATCGTGCTGCGATAAACCTGCTCCAAATCGCCGACCTCGGTGTAGAACAATTCGCTGCCCAACACGCATCCAAGTCGATCGGGGTCGATTTCGCCCACGGCCAGCGAAGCGTCGTCCATCGCCAGCTTGGCCGCCGCGTAGGCCATCTGAATCTCGCGGCACATCATCTTCAAGCTCTTACGTGCCTTGCGGTCGACATACTCCTTGCCATTGAAACCTTTCACTTCCGCGGCGATCGCAAAGGGAAAGGTCTCGCCGCGAAACATCTCGCGGTGGGAAACACCACTTTGCCCATCGACCAGCGATTGCCAAAACGCTTCTTTACCAATTCCGATCGGGCTGAGAATACCCAGCCCGGTAATCACAATTTCCTGGTCCGAGGCCATCGATCGGCGTCCCAGCGGTTGTGTCGATTGAAATCCCAACGTTAAAAAGGGCCGAATTCACAACTCTAGTAAGCATACAACCACGATGCAAGATCAGGCAGCGATTGCTCACGAAATGCAGGGTGCGTGACGCGTGGCCAATCCTAACCCTTCAACGAATCTAGTTCAGGGCAATCGTCTGGTGCCAGCTTCTAGCCAGTCGGACATCAGATCGTCATCGTGGCCGATCAGCACATCGGCCAGTCCCAGGATGTGGCCGAATTCGTGTAGCACGGCGGTTAGCAAGTCCATCTGGTCCAGAGCATCTGCATCGGCAGCCGTGAACTCGCTGTCGTCCAAGGGCGTCTGATCGACGAACCAGCCGAAGCCGGCCGCG
>CAYFJO010000113.1:0-27010 GCA_964343305.1 uncultured Pirellulaceae bacterium
CCTAAAGGTGTCGCCTGAAGGCGAGGGTTTTAGACCCATCGCAAGGACAATAATCTTCCCGTTGTCCGCCAACCAGTAGTATGGATCGCAAACAGGCATTTCGTGCTTTCACGGATTCGATTCGACACGATGACCACGCTAGATTCGTTGAACTCGCTGTGTCGGAACCGGAACACTTGAAAATGACCACGCCTTTCGGCACATGGTTACATGTTGCCGCGTCACATGGACGCATGGAGACTGTCCGTTACCTTGTAGAGTCCGGCGTTGACGTCAATGCTCGCGGTGGTGTCGCAAATGGTACACCGCTGCACGATGCCGCGTCGGAAGGACACCTCGACGTGATTGACTACCTGTTTCGCAAGGGAGCGATACTCGACACATCTGAACCTTCATGCAATCCACTGTTTGCTGCAATTTACGGTGGTCATGTCGACGTCGCCAAATACGTCATTGAGAACGGGCTTGATCCTACAATAAGGTACTCTGGCGATAACATGGACAATATGGACGCATTAGCGTTTGCACAAGAACGCGGCCAATCTCAGTTCTTCGTTCTCCTATCGTGACGCTGTTGGCGGACAACTTTTTAGGATTTGTCGTTCAGCGAGGCACGAGCCTGACGACAAATCTGTGTTCAAGGCGAGCCGCTTCTCGATCGGTGTGACCGGTCTAGTGCTTTTGGCTGGCCGGTGCTGACTGCGATGACCGAGCTTCGCTGGGCTGCGAGACGGCGGTGCGGGTGGGACGCGAGTAATGTGGCCGCCGCGGCCTTGGAGACGTGGGCCGATGGTGCCGGTGGAAACGGTCATCCATGTCCATGGGGTCAGACCCTGTCTTACTGATTAGGCTGCTTTTTGATCTAACTTTCAGTTGATTGTTTCGTGCTAGTATCGCCATACCTGCAGCACTTTTACAACTCGATCATTCGTTAAAACGGGTGTAAACCAATCGACAATCCTCAAGCAAGCGTATCTTTCACACGGCTTGGGTTCAAAAAACAATCGTTTCCGAAAGAAACACGCCTTCGCGGCGGAATCGCGCGTCGTCGGAGAAGTTGAAGACACCCAGGACCTCGAAATACGATCGGGCGCCAGTCTTGCGGAGATAGCGGACTCCGCAGCCCCAAACCGGTTCGTCGCCGGGTGATTCGAACGCGATTTCTGGGATGATCGATTCGTCTTCGTGATGGCGGAACAGTTGAACGCCCAGCGAAGTTCCCCAAGTGTCACCCGGTGCTCGGCCGGCGGAAATTTGGACCAGAGGATTGACTTCGAACGTCGTTCGCAATCGATTGAAATTGCCGCCCGCGATTGGATTCCATCCGCTGGTCGCCAGGAATGAGTTGCAGAAGAACACGACTTTTTCGACCCCCAGCGGCTCGTGGTCAAATACGCGGGTGTGGTTGGTTTCCAAACTGAAAAGCTGCCCGTCGCTGCTGCCGCCCGGGTCGCCGTATTTGAACAGGCCGCGCATGGCAACCGTCCACGGGCCGCACAGCTTGGTTCGGCTCAACGCGGCAAAGTGTGAATTGCGTGTCGAATCAAATTCGTGCAAGACGAAGGCATAGGTCGCTTGCCAAAATTCGTTGTGATAATCCGCCGACGCATGGACACCGTACAATTGTCCATCGGCGCCCGCGAACGCACTGACGTCGTTGAAACCATAAAACAACTGAACGTTGAGATTGCTGAGCGGACCGCAATAGATATTGTTCTTGTTCAGGGCGACACCGAGGAACTCGTCATTCATTAGCAAATTGTTGTGCAACGCAAACGGAAAGCGGCCCACGGTCATGTGGTAGTCGAGCGCCGAAAATGGATTGACGTACGATCCAAACAAGCTATGCACCTCGGCTTCGAACCAGTAACGATCGGGCATGCCTTGCAAGTTGTCGACGTAACCTTCCGGGTTGCTGAATTGATAGTAGGAGCCGCCGGTATTGTTCTCGCCCAGCGGTCGAAACTGGACATGAAATCGTTCCGTACCCGTCAGACGCAAATCGAGATCGGCGATCAATTGATGTCCCACGAGATCTTGCCGGCGATTGTTTTCTTCCAGCGCGATGGCAAAGACTTCATAGCTGCCAGATGCGACGAATCGCGGCTCCCACGCATATCCTGGACCAGGCCAACGCATGCCGGGACGATCGTGAACCGGATCGGCACCCAGAAACTCTTGAAAGGTGGTCCATGGTTTCGGCTTTTGCCAATCTTCGGGCAATCGATGCACTTGAAAGTGCTCTTGATCGGATTCAGGCCAATTGCGCCGGTCACCTTCTGGTTCGTACAAATGTGCCCCGCCATGTTGCCAGAGTTCCTCGTCCAGCGGCGGCAACGGCTCTTCTTCATCCGCGTTCGGATTTGGCGGCAAGGCCGGAAAGTCGCCACCCACCGAGACGGGAATCAACGCTGGAAGTTCGTGCACTCGAGGGCTTCCCGGGGAGACGCCTTCCGATGCCAGTGCCTTGGCCGCATTTTGGGCAGTCGTGTTGCGATCGGTTCGGGGGAGCCGTTCGATTTCGATTGGCGGCTCGTCGTCGAATTGGACGGTTTCGTTTCTCAACCCGTCGAAGTCGTAATCCCCATCTCTCGCTGGATGCCTCAGTGGATTCTCAGGAACTTCGACACGTTGTTCCGTAGGACGGGTTGCTAATCCGTCCGCCTGATGTGGCGCACCAAATGGAACTAGCACCGGATACTGGGGTGCCCAGCGTTTACGTTCCTGGGCGCACACGTCAATCGCAGCCTGTGTCACAAGCAATAGCACACACAGCGAAAATGTTGCTGGTTCCAGTCGAAGCATGTTTGTAAGGTTTACGTGGCCAAGGCGGCTTATCTCACGGTTGCACGTAGATCACTCCCTGGTACTGATCCATCACGACCACCTCGAGCAAGTGTTTCAAGTGCGGCGTGCCAATGTGGTCTAACAGTGCGGGTGGCAAATGCCGAAAATTCAATCGCACATCCACCGTATATGTTCCGGCACAGTCTCCAATGCGCACCGGATAACTCTTCGATCGCCTCTTCAACGGCGGCAAGCTTCCTTTGGAGAGGCGAAACGACGATGGACGGCCGAACGAGGCAGCCGGTTGCGCTGCCGGACGCACAACGTTTGTAGGAACCAAATGCCGGTTGACCGAGAGAGTGACGGTCCGTTCCGTACCCTTGTTGGTTAGTGCGATGAATTTGCTCTGCAAGTTCACCAGGTGCTTGTCTCGCGACAGCTTGCCGGTCAATACATCATGACTGTGGCCGTCGCGCAGGTCTTGGTTGCTGTCGAGATCGCCCGATTGAAAAATCAACTTGCCTTGCGGGTCACGCACGTCGATCGCAATCCAGACTTGTCGTTCGGCGGAAAAACCGGTGGGAAGACCGTGCCCAGCCAGCAGGCTCTGGATGTCCACACGAACGCGAACGACGTCACCCGCGCAGGCCGCTTCGCAATGGTCAACGCAGATCTTCGCGGAGCTGCCGAGCAATTCGTATCGCTTGGCGTCGGCGATCGCGAGCGATTTGCGGTTCATCCGTCGAAGTTTGTCCAGCGACCATTGCTGATGCGGCGTCAGCTTGGCCGTGTCGCGATAATCCTTTTCGTACATCCAATCCAACTTGTGCGGAAACTCGGTGTCGGGAAGCAGCGAATAGTCGGGGCCGGAAAAAGTGTGATCGGCCAAATGCCGCAGCGGAAGCTGGCCGGGGTCCACACCCGGCACTACGGCCGCTCGTCCCAACGGGCGATGATCGTCGGGAATGGGCTTGCCCTGGACGGGACCCATGTGGCAATGCTGGCAAGTGATCCCTTTTTTTGCCGCGGGACTGTTTTGCCATTCGCTAAACGCCTCTTCCAGACGCACGCCGCCCGGATTTGTCACGTCATGGCATTCGCCGCAAAACTGTGACGTCTTGAGATACGGAAACTGGGTGGACGGGTGCGAACCTTCGACATGCACTGCGTCGTCGAACGGCCCAAAGACGCATGCGTCCATCATGTCGCCCGGTTCGACTCGGATTCGGCCGTTGGATTTGTACCGTCCGTCCTTGCGACGGTGGCAGACAATGCAGGTGATGCCTTCCATCGAGATGCGTGAACGGTGGACGTTGCGAACCGAACCGTTTTCGCCCAATGTGGTTCCGATCGGTGAATGGCATCGTGTGCAAAACGTGCCGATCGTGCCACCAGTTCGTTCGACCAGCGTGAGGTTGAACGCCTCGAAAGTTGGACTATGCATGGCATAGGCGTGCATTGATCGAGACCATTCGCCGTATTGCTTGGGGTGACAGCCGCCACATTGTTTGGCCGACGGAAAATCCGCTTCCACCAGGGGCCGATTATTGCACGTGTCGGGCAGGCAGTATTGGAGTGCTCCGTTGTTGATCCAACGCTGCAAAGCGATTAACTGTCCGGCCGTCAGCCACCGCAGTTTTTCCGGCGGCATCTCCGGCTGGTTGGGCAAATCACAATTCGCGTGAGCCTCCGCATTCCAGGCGACCAATTCCCAGAGATAGGATGCATCGGCATCACCCGCGACCACGGCCGGCGTGCCATCTTCCACACCCGCCGACATCAACGCTTCGTAACTTGTCAGATCTTGCCGCTCCGTTCCCGGGCGATGGCAAGAGACGCACTTATCGGCGAACAATGTTTTGATCACCAACCAATCAGGATCGAACGGATGCTGACGATCGCGGGTGACAGGCGGAGTTGCCGCGGCGGGCGGGTCGTTGTACACGCGCACGATCGTGCAGCAAATGAACGCCACTAAAACGCCAACAAGGATTTGCCGGAACGTGGACCAACGACGCTGCACAAACGACTCCATTCTGGTGAACTCCGATTCGGTCGAAGCGCGCGGCGAAAGGCGCGCAAAACCAGTGTAATACGCTCATTATCGATCTATTACTCAGCGCAAGTTTTGGCATTTCAATTGCCAGGGCTTCACCGCAACGACCACGATGATCGTTCTAGCTTGAGTACCTGATAAGAGCCGCACGAACAGATCGAAACGATGATGAAACTCAAGAGCCAAACGTTGCGATTGTAAAATCCGCGTATAATGGCGCAGTTGAAAGACCCAACCCATTCGAAGTTTCGAAAATCATGGCCGTTCATTCTCAAAGTCCGCACGACCCAGATCGTGGCACGGAAACACCGCCGGATGTGTTTTTCAACCGTCGTCGCTGGCTGAAACTGGGCGGACTGACGATTGGTGCCGGCGCGCTCGCGGGCGGTGGTTATTGGGCGTGGCGGCAATGGCAGGGTTACGACCAGGAGGTCTTGGAAAAGGGTGCGCTGGATCTTCAGCCGGAGTCGCCGTTGTTTCAGGTGTATCCGGCGAAACGAGATCTGGAGTTTCAATATGGTCGCCCCGAGACTGCTCGTGTGCAAGCGGCGAAATACACAAACTTCTATGAGTTCAGCAGATATAAGTGGTCGTGGCGGCTGGTCGACGACTTCGAACCGTTTCCGTGGACACTGACCGTCGACGGACACTGTCGCACTCCGCTGACATTGGACATCGAACAATTCCAGCGCCAATACGCGGACGATCATACGGAACGACAATATCGCCATCGGTGTGTCGAACGCTGGGCGATGGCGGTGCCCTGGACCGGCATTCCGCTGGCTCGGATCTTAAAGGACGCGGACCCGACGTCGAAGGCGAAATACGTTCGCTTCGTTTCGTTTGTGCGTCCCGGCCAGGCCTCGAACCAGCAGCCTGGTAGCAAATACCCGTGGCCCTACGAGGAAGGACTCACAATTGACGAAGCGATGGCCGAATTGACTTTTTTGGCAACGGGCGTTTACGGTCAGCCATTGCTCAAGCAGCACGGTGCGCCGATTCGGTTGGTGGTTCCCTGGAAATATGGTTTTAAGTCGATCAAGTCCATCGAGCGAATCGAACTGGTCGAGCGCCAGCCGAAAACGTTTTGGAACAGCGTGAGTCCCAAAGCCTACGGATTCGAAGCCAACGTCGACCCCAACGTGCCGCGGCCTTGGCCACAGAATTTCGAAAGAATGCTGGGAACCGGCACACAGTATCCAACCAAGTATCTCAACGGATATTCAAACGAGGTTGGCCACTTGTACAAGCAAGCGTAGGAGGCGAAGAGCGCCATCGTGAGAGACACTACCGCGGCCGTTGTTTCCACGCATCCGCGGTCGCCAACAATTCGTCCACTTTGTCCAGCAGCAAGACACCAGACTCTTCGTCATAGGACATCGACTGACCGTCCGGGTCGGAGGCGATGAATTGTCCTTGGCAATGTTTGCACGCGACAGATTTTCCCAGGTAATTGACTCGAACCTGGAGCCGGCGACCACAGGTTGGACATTCCTGGATAAAGTAAGTTGCGCCTGACATAACGGTGTCTCCTTCTACCGTAGCGTCGAAAGATATCCTGAACAGGACGCGTTAGTCTAAGTCATCGCGCTGATTTTTACAAGAAAAAGCTGACAGGTGTTCTATGCGGTTGACCGCACGAACGTCGACCAACAGAACTAACACACCTTCACATCAAGACTTAGCGACAGATCAAGGCAAGTTGATGCAAAAGTGTTTGTCCAGCAAGGAGAGGATGCGTCACTCAGATAGAGCTGAAAAAGATGAGAATAGGACGCTTTACAGAAATGAAAGAAGGGTGTGTGAAGACGGCCATTGTGATTGGTTGCGTTGGCAACGCATCACGTTGGCTGTGCTTCACACACCCTGCATTTGATATCCGGTTTCAACCATTCACAGGCGGTGTCTAACTACCTTCGGTAACGATTGCATAGGTGACTAGTCCACCCGCGGCACTGCCAACAATAATTGCGCCGGTGACTGGATCGCCGTCACCCAGTTGGCCACGCACCACCCCTTGGTCGCCGACGACTAAGACCGCGGGTCGCGCTGCCGGTGGAGCCGTTTGGGCGGCCCAAAACTGGTATGAAGCAACGGAATTGGCTGATTCGATTTGGTGTAGGCCAGGCTTCAAGCCACGAATCACAAACTGTCCGTTGCTTTTCGTTTTGGCTGTTGCGACGGTGTGACCTTGGAATTTTACAACCACGGTTTCACCGGCTTGACCAAGAGTCTGGCTATTGACAACTTGCCCGACCAACATGCCATCACGATGAAGGGCAATGTGTGTAACAGGTTGAACGGCCAGTTTCGTGTGTGGGGCGACTTTGGGACTGACTTTTTCGTCAGCCTGTGCAAAGTGCACCATAAGCACGCTCAATGTGAGAGCGATTGTCGTCCGTGTATTCATTCCATCTCTCCTTAAAGAATCTGCGCACGGTTTGCGCATGCGGTTGATTGTAGGGGTGTAGGGGAATGTCGAGGCGCTGAACTCAATGGTGCAACACTTTGCTTATCGGAATAGGATGGGCGCAACCCCAATGAATCGAACCGACCTGTGACATTCGTTGCAACCGGCATTCTTTTTCCAACGCTAGCGGTTGCAGACAGCCAGTGATCGCTTCGTGCCACAACGATTCGAGAATCGAAAGAATTCCGATTGGCCGAAGTCAGGCCTCGGTGGCGTTACCCACATTGAGAGAGAGAAATTGGCAGGAAAAGTTGAAGTATTCCAGGACGGACGGGAGTGCCCGTGCAAATTCGATTTCACACTCCCGACGCGTAAGCGAGGGGCGACGTCCAAGACCCCTCGCTTACGCGTCGGGTTAGTGAATGATCCGCGCTAGCTTCCAGGCTCGTTGTTATCCGAGGCCCAGAACACTGCGCCGATGATAGCCGCGCCACCGAGGATTTGTGCCGGACCGATGGTAATTTCGCTGCCTTGGCCCCGCACGACCTCCGTAGCCTGTGTAATCTTATCGTCAGCCAGGAGGATGACTGCCGATTTTGCGGCTGGCGGAGCGGCTTGAGCAGCCCAAAACTGAACAGAAGCGACCGAACTTCGTGACTCGATTTGATGAAGCCCGGATCGCAACCCCCGAATCATGAATCGGCCATTGGCTTGCGTTTTGACGCTAGCAACAATTTGACGACGGCTCTTGATCACAACCACTTCGCCCTTTCGTCCAACACCTTGGCGGTCGACAACTTGTCCGACCAAAATACCCTGACGATGAAGTGCGATGTGAACAACGGGCTTGACTCCCGTTTGAGTGCGCAAAGTGCTCTTTCCGGGATTTCTCTCAGCTTGGGCCGAGTGAACCAAGAGCAAGGATAGTCCAAGCGCGCAGGCGGTCCATGCCTTCATTTTGTGATCTCCTTAAATCGACGCCCGACACTCGAACTGAGTCATGAGTGCGGCGCAACTGGTCTGTCTGTGATGAGCAAAAGCTTCCCAATAACAAACTTATCGGAATCGGATGGCCGCAAATCAACTAAAACCGCTACAACCAGCAAATTGGTTACAACTTGACTTGGCCGTCCACCCAGCCAACGCCGCTTGTCACTTTGCCAGCCGCTTGGCCACCTTGGCGTCGAAATCCACCGTCCCCTTCGTCCACACGCTCGCTGCCTCGCCGCGGATCTTTGTGAGTGCACTTCCTACCTGTTTCTGTTGTGCGGTGGACGTTGGCTTGTAAATGACGAAGGGACCCGTTCTGGACTCGCGGCCCGTGTTGCTGTGTGCTTGCAGAACTCGCTTGGTAATCCGTGCCACGCCGCGATTTCGCCGGCTCAGATACACCTCGCTAGTCAGCTCTCCCGCTTTTTTCAATGCCTTCACTTCGTCCGGCGTGAACGGCCACGCAACTTCCCAGGCCAGGACTTCCTGGGCCAAAATCATGTCATTTAGGAGTTTCGCCGCACTCTTGTCATCCGCGGGGGATTTGCTCAGTTGTTCGGCCAGACGCTTCTGGGCCTCCCAAACCTTGTCTGCTGCCTTGCCGATCACGGTTTCATCGTTGTACTGGGGCACTGGCAGCTTTGACACACGTGCCGCGTTGACTAACTCTTTGTCTTCGTGCAAGCGTGCGCGAATGGTGGCAAGCTGGGCCAGGATTTTGATCTGCACTTTAACAATCGGATTGTCGGGACTCTTTTCACCGCCGGTGTCTTCCAGGATTTCCTTTGTCTGGTCCAGAGCAACTTTCAGCTTCGCTTCCACGGACTTCAACGTGGTGTCGTTTACGAGTTTGTCTTTAATCGTTTTTTCCAAGTCCGGTAACAACTTCTCAACTCTTTCGATCGTTTCGACGCTGTCACCCGCTGCCTGCAAATCGACATTGCCCATACCCAGCAAGACAAAAACGAAAATCCAAACTCGGGTCGCCATGTTTGCTCTCAATGCCATCGCGTTTCTCCTGATCCACTTTGAGATGAAGATTGCACACTGATCGACTCGACCAGCATTACGTCGCTGATCATACTCGACTTTGAGCGCGCGTTCCAGGAGCGATTGCCGAAGCGCGGTTCCTGAATCGCCTTGCGCGAATTTGAACCACCCGATGCCGCTGGATTCACGAGATGGATTCCAATTTGTCGATCGAACGAAGCCAGTCGTCTTTTGACAGCGATCGATCGGCGAGGGTTTTTCGGGCCGCTTGACAACGAGGGCAATAGTTCGTTTCGTTTTCGGCGTAGACGATGCGCTGCACTTGCGAACGCGCAGCCAGCAGGCTCTTGCTTCCGTAACCGCCGAAGCAGGTTGAACGTTTCATTAATGCGGCTATGAAAAATGCGTTCATGCTCAACATCAAACTCTTGTAGACCACAATAAGGATCGCCCGCCCAAACTCCTGCATTCCGAGCCGATTTAGATCCGTGTCGACGGCCGACATCCGAAAAAACAGTGTTGGGGCAGAGTCCCATCTTTATCTCGTTTCAAAAAACAAGATGCCAAAGTACTCTTGGTCGTCTGTCCAGGTCCAAATTAGCTCGAAGCCACACTCCGCGGCCAGTTCGGCGAATTCTCCGATCACGTATTTGTGGGAGTACTCCGTGAGTATCCGTTCGCCTTGTGCAAACGAGAACGTGCGGTTGGCCACGGCCACTTCTTGGTCGATCAAACTCTCCAAATACATTTCAATCCGCCCGATCGACTGGTCGTAGCAAGCAACGTGTCGAAATTGATTCAATTCAAAGTTGCCGCCAGCCTCTCGATTCGCGCGACGAAGAAGATTCAAGTTGAACTCGGCCGTAATGCCCTTCGCATCGTCATAGGCCGCTTCGATGATCTGGGCATCCTTTTGCAGGTCCATGCCAATCAACAATCCTCCGCCTCGTTCGCAAAGGCTGGCAATCCTCGTCAGCAGCTTCGCCGCCTCGGGAGGCTCAAAGTTTCCAATCGTGGAGCCGGGAAAATAGACGACCTTTCGACGAGCTTGGCCGACCACTTCGGGCAGTACAAAGTCGCCGGTGAAGTCGGCACAAACCGGGACGAATTTCAGAGCGTCGTACCGATCGGACAAACTCTGCTGCGATTCTTGAAGATGGTCATGCGCGATGTCAACGGGAACGTATGCCGCCGGGCGATCGAGATGATCGAGCAGGATGCGTGTTTTCATCCCGGCACCACTGCCCAATTCGATCAACACACAGTGGCTGCCGACGTGTGAAGCCATCTCGCCGGCGGCGCGACGCATGATGCTCAACTCGGTGCGTGTCAAATAATACTCGTCTAGCTCGCAAATCTCCTCAAACAACTCGCATCCACGCTCGTCATAAAAGTACTTGCAAGGAATTCGCTTTTGTGGCTGCTGCAACCCGTGAATGAGATCTGAGCAGAATGTGCCGAGATTGTCATTTGTATTTTCTGGCATGCTGCCTTTCAACGGGTTTTGATAGTTTGGAGATTGAATAAACTGCCAATTGTCCCACGAAAGCCGGTAGATTCCGCACACAGCATAGAGTCGTGCTTCAGGCCAATCAACCAACCACAGCAGACTCCAGCACCGGTTGGCTCCAATTAATTCCCCCGCACGAACGTGTGTGCAGCTTTGCGGTAATTACGATATAATCTCCACCTGACTTTTATCGTCCATCGTCAGTTTCGATGGCTTCCTTGTTCCAAGCGATCGTTTAACCGCTGTGCGGCTGATTTCAATGAGCACGCCTCCACCAATTCGCAATCGCCCCAATCAAGAAGTGGACGCCAAGAAACAGCGTTTGGCGGAACTGAAGCTGGAGAAGGAGCGATTGGAGGCGCAATTGGAGTCGGCGGAGGGCCAGACTCTGCCACCCCCTGCACCCAAGCCAAAGAAACCGAAACCTCCTGTTGCGAAACAAACAAAGCCATCAACTGCTGCGACCGCGCCGCCACCAAAGCGGTCTGCTTCCAAGCCTTTGCCAGCCGCCGCGAAATCAAAGGCCAAGGCCCCACCGCCACGAAAACCAGCCCCGTCACCCAAGCCGAATCTAACCGCCGACGATCCAGCGCCGTACGAAGAGCGCGGGAAATGGTCGATCGGCGCTATGATCAAAGATGCACCAGCATGGCTTGTTAGTATGGTCATCCATATGGCGCTTCTGTTGTGTCTGGCGATGTTTACTTTTGTCATGGCCCCCGATTTGGACGACATGGTCGTCGTCGCCAATTCGTTCGATGGCGAAGAGGACGTGGAAACGCTCAGCGAGTTTGAGTTGGAGGACATCGAGCCGATTGAAATCGAGACCCAGCAGTTTTCGCTGGACGCGAGCATCGATCCGGGGGCGATTGCCATTGGCGACTTGACCTCCGCCGCGGAACCGACAGTCGACTCGGTTGGCGAGTCAGCGTTGTTGGACACACCCGTTGGTGACATCGGCGCGCTGCTCAGCGAAGGCGGTGACGCGTTTGCCAGTGTCGGCGATGGCCTGAAAGCCGCAGCCAGTTTCTTTGGCAAAAAATCCAAGGGCCGAAAATTCGTGTTTATCGTCGACAACTCCAACAGCATGGGTGGTGGACGATTTGAAACGGCCCTGAACGAATTGGTCAAGAGTGTCGAGGGCATGTCGGAACAGCAAGAGTTTTATGTCATCTTTTTCAGCGACGCCGCGTACCGCTTGTTTCATCCTGCGCCCGCAAATGGGCTTGTGGCAGCGTCAAAGAAGAATAAAGAGCGGTTGAAAACGTGGTTGAAGACCGTTGAGATGTGTCTGCGGACGAATGGCCTGGAAGCCGTGCAGACGGCGCTGTCGATGAATCCCGATGTGGTTTACATCCTTGGCGATGGTGCGTTCGGTGACAAAACGGGTCCGTTCTTAACCGCGCCTCACAACCGACGCACCGTGGTTCACACATTGGGAATGGAAGTCGCGCAGCGCGGCGAAAAAGAATTGTCGGAAATCGCCAAAGCCAACAAAGGAACCTACACGCTGGTTGAAACCAGCCCGGATGCGAAGGCGTTCGCCAAGGCCAATCCGATTCCGAAAAACCGCACCCGGGGCTCAGTGTGGGGCATCAAATTGCCTAACAAGTAGAATCAGTCGATTTGATAAAGCGCGCGTTCCTCGTCGGTCAGCACGCGACCGGCGGCGTGCTCCGCTGCGTCGACTAAATCGTCAAGTCGAACTTGCCACAAATTAATCTTCATTCCATTTTGCGCCATCGTCAGCAGCCAACGGCTATCTGGACTGAATTTCATCATCGAAATGTTGCGGTCGTTTTGATGGATGACGATCGACGATGCGGTCGGGTCGTCTGCGTTCAGGTTCCACAATCGGATCTCACCCTCACTTTCCGTGGCAAGAACATTTCCGTCAGGACTAACCGTACACATCTCAATCAAACGACCGGCCAACGGCAGTTGCCGCGGCTCGACCTTGTCGCTGTTTGTCAAATCCCAAACGTGAGGGACTCCTTTTTTCACGCGGCTAACCCGTGTTGAAACTGCGACTTGAAATGTAGTGTCAGACAACTCCAACTCACTAACATGCAACGTCGGCTCATCGGAATCCAATCGCCACACGAAAAAACCTTCGGGGATACATTGGGCCGCCAGCCATCTTCCGTCGAGGCCAAAGTCGATCCAGGCGACCGCGTTGCCTGGGCCACGTTTGCCAGGTTTCACGATCTCGGTTCGTGATGCCGCAATATCATTCGCCTTCAAATCCCACATCGAGATTTTACCCTCGTAGTCGCCCATGGCCAGAAAACGGCCGTCCGGACTGAACGCGCGTCCGATAATCACTTGGCTAGGGCCGTCCAGTGGAATGACGGACATCAACGGATCGCGCGCACCAAGTTGCCAAAGTCGAATCCCATCTCGAAAGTTGTCAACAACAACCCATTGGCTGTCCGAGCTGATGGTGACATGTGCAGGTCCCCCGACGTTCGTGTCGAAACGTGTTTCCGTCGACATCGGATCGGGTGCTGTCAAGTTCCAACGACGAACCGATGAGCCCTCGACGCCAACCAGCCAACGGGCATCGGGACTAATCGCGACGGACCCATTCTGAATGTTTTCCGGCATGGTCTTACACTGGGCACGTCTTTCTAACTCCACACTCTTGGTGTTCAAGCGCCAGATTCGCACGCCAAGTTTGGCATCGTACGTTAGCAATCGGTCGCCGGTGGCACTGAAATCCATTTGAACAGGGAGCTTAATCGTTGCCGGTGAAATGGCAGGAGAAGCCTTCGTCAAATCCCAATAACGCGTCGTTTGATCACGCGACGCCGTCACGATGCCACGGCCATCGGGACAAAATGCCATGGTAACAACATAGTTGTCGTGCCCACGCAACGTGGATGATGCAGCGCCTGGGTTCTCCGCGGCGAGATCCCAAATCATGACTTGATTACTCTTGATCGATGCGGCCAGCCAACGACCGTTGAGACTGAAGTTTGGCTTGCCAACGTTCGGCGACCCAGCGAACAACGAAAGGACCTTTCGGGGCTCGCTGCTCACATCCCACAATTCGATGACGCCAGTTTGCAGCGAGATGGCCATCCACGGGTGTTTTGCCGAGCACGCGACTCTCGGCATATCACTCTCGTATTCAAACGTCGTGTACGGGGTTGTTGGATCGTCGGCGTACAGATCATAGATCACGATCTTGCTAAAACGACTGGCGACGAGCCAACGGCTGTTCGATGAGATCGAAACACTGGCTCCCTCAAGGCCAAACAGCCTCGGATCTGTCTCACCGGACTTCAAATCCCACAAGAGAATCGGACCGTCTTTGAAACAGCCGCCGGCGAGCCAACGATTGTCGGGGCTTAGCGAAATCTGCGCTACGTCCTTTTCCGCACATGACAGGGTGATCACAGAATCGACCGGATTCACAGCCGAGATATCCCAAACTTGGATTGTCTTGTCGAGATTCACGCGAACCATGCGGGTGCCGTCAACGCTGGCCTCCACGGCACGCACATTGATCTTGTTTTCGAGCGGCGATTTTGGCGAAAAGTAAAAGCGTGGTTCATCCAACGGCGGAAATCGTTCGCCTTCAAGACCTAAGGTCGACAAGTCCCATACGCTGATCGATCCGTCCACGTGCCCGGTTATGAGGTGTTGTCCATTGTCGTGCGTAAGGAAATTCTGGACGAACGACTTGAATCGAAACTCTTTCGTACTTTCATTGGCGTGAGCGATGGACGTGATCTTCATCGTGTAGCCATCGAGCGTAACAACGCGTTGGCTGTCGGTCGTTACCGCCACGTGACGGAACATGGCATCAAATTTCGAAACTCGTTGACCACCGACTTGGGAAAGCACGTGGCGGAGAGATTGACGAGCGGCAAGAACAGGTGGGGCATCGACACTCGACCGCAGCCGAGTTGCTTCGACGGCCAAAAGCATTGCCTGTTGTGGCGCGATTGCGATTGCCTCGCGAGCCTGAGCCGCCAGCCGATTGGAATTGGCGAGGCGTGTTTGTTGTTCGGCTTCTTCGCGCCGACGAGCTTCGCGTAACTGAGCCTCTTTGGCTTTTGCCGCGTTGTTGTCCGCTCGCTTCGTCTGCTCGGCGGCAAGACGCGATTTAACATTGGCGCGATTGGCGTTCTCTCGAGCCGTCGTGAGATTATCTTCCGCCTTCTTTCGATATCGCTCCGCCTGTTCGGCACGCTGGCCAGCTTCGATGGCAAAGTACCAAGAAACTCCGAACCCTGTTGAAATTGCGAGCAGCAACAAGAGTAGCAGACTGGCAATGACCGGTTGACGCCGACTCCAACACCACGCGCTTTCTATCTTTCCAATCGGGCGGGCAAGGATGGGTTCACCGCCGGCGAACCTTTTCAAGTCGTCTGCAAGATCGCTCGCCGACGCGTAACGTTTGTGCGACTCTTTGTTCAAACATTTCAACGTGATCGTCTCCAAGTCGCGCGGGATCGAGGGGTTGAGCTGCCGCGGACTCACCGGCTCCTGATCGACGACCTGTCGAAGCGTATCGATCGGATTGTCCGCCAGGAACGGCGGCCGACCAGTCGTTGCGGTGTAGAGCACTCCGCCTAACGAATAGACATCCGAGCATGGTCCGATTTCATTGGTCAAACCGAGAGCCTGCTCAGGCGGCATATAATTGGGTGTACCGAGAACCTGCCCGGACGCGGTAAAATTACTGTCCGATTCCATGCGTTTGGCCAGGCCAAAATCAGTGATTCGCGGGTCATCATTGCGGTCGAGCAAAATGTTGGCCGGTTTCAGGTCACGATGAACGACACCCGCGCGATGCGCGTAATGGACAGCTTCCGCCACTTTTGAAATCAACTCCGCAGCGGCCTGCGGCGCGAGTGGACCTTTCACCAGTCGACTTGCCAAACTGTCACCGTCGACAAGACCCATCGAGAAAAAATGTTGGCCTTCATGCTGGCCGACTTCGTAAATCGGCACGATTCCTGGATGATCCAACCCGGCGGCTGCCTCGGCTTCAGCGTGAAATCGTTGGATCTCATCTTTGTCTGCAAGCTGGCCCGTCAAAATCATTTTCAGCGCGACGGTGCGATTTAGGCCGCGCTGGCGTGCCTTGTAAACGACTCCCATGCCACCTCGCGCAATCTCGGCGAGCAATTCGTAGTCGCCAAAGGTCCGCAGCACAGGCTGCGCGGTCACTGTTTTGTGCGCATCCGCCGCAACGGTTTCTTCGGAAGCGGCAACGGGAATCGTGTCGGCTGCATCGGCCACCTGTCGTCGCTTCGTTTCGTCGACCTGAGCCAGCGGCAGTGTGGGTGGAATGGCTGCTTCAATCGGACAAAAAGCCTCGGTGGGTTGGTCGACTTTGCGCTCTTTTGGCTCGTCGTGTCGCGGGTCCATACGGCGGCTTATTGCGATGTGGTTGAGATGGGACTGATATACGCCACGATAACTGAAATCTTGGTCGTTGACCACGTTCGATTCGCGCAGCGTCAAGTTTCGAAATTGGGTAATGGAAAGGAAAGGAAACGACCCGTCCCTTTTTTCACTGAAGCGACCTGCCAATTCAGGTCAAAGGTAAACACCACTTGTGTAAAAAAAGCGGCATTGGTCCGAAATTGTGCAACACAATCTAGTTCTCGCCAATGCAATACAAATACTGATCTGAGCGGAGCAGCAACTGCCCATTGCTTACGACCGGGGACGCGTTTGTGCGGCTGGCATCGTCTTCGAACTGGTTGTGTGCCAGCTCTTCGAATTCTGGTTTCGCGGCGACGACGAACGCTCCGTTGTATTGCGAGACACAATAGAGTTTACCGTCAACCACCGTTGTCGACGCGTACACCAACCCTGGTGATATCGAGAGGCGTTCTTCGAAAACCACTTCGCCATTCTCGGCGTTCAAACAATAGACGACGCCGCGTCGCTCGTGGAACCAGTAGATATGTCCTTCGTAGTACACCGGCGAGGAAACGTTGGAGCCTCGGCCAGTTCGCCACAACACATGGGTCTCGGACACATCGCCGCTGCCGCCAGACCGGACGGCGATTGCCGTGTTCTTGCGACCACCGATGACATAGACAATCCCATCATTCGCCACAGCACTGGGACAGATGTAGCCACGGTCTGGAATCCCTTCACACGTCCAAAGTTCGTCGCCACTATCGGGATCGACCGCCACGATTTTCTCTGGCAAGCAATAAACCAACTCCATTTTTCCAGCCGGATTCTCAACCAACAGCGGCGTATTCCAGACGCCTCTGATTCGGCCGATGCTCCAGACCTCCTTGCCATTGGATTTGTCGAGCGCGTAAATCGTTTGGCTTTCGACGCTGGCGTTGACGATCAGCAAATCTTTGTAGAGCACCGGCGATGCTCCTGATCCCCATCCTCGTGTACCACTGCCGACTTTCGTTTGCCAAATGGTCTTGCCGTCCAGGTCGAGGCAATAGACGCCTGACTTTCCAAAGAACACGAACAGATGCGTGCCGTCCGTCGCGATCGTGCTGGTGCTGTACCCATGACGAGCATTGTTGCCGCCGTTATAGTCGGACTCGGGCAGTTCAGGTTGGAACTCTTGTTTCCAGATGATCGATCCCTTGCCACGGTCGAGGCAGACCACAAACCGCTTGAGATTTTCGTCGTCCCCTTCGCTGGGCTTCAAGCCGTAGCCGTTGTAGCAGGTCAAATAAATGCGATCGCCCAGTGTCGTGGGCGACGAACTTCCATAACCTGGCAGTTCGGACTTCCAGACGACATTTTCTGTCGATGACCACTTCACCGGCAGACCGGTTTCGCTGCTGGTTCCAAGACCGCCGGGGCCACGAAATTGCTTCCAGTCTTCGCCAAACGAGTTGTTTGTGAATGCGGACACAATCAAACAAATGAGAACGGGATACAGTTTCATGGCGCGTTCCTTGTTGAGTCGCGGGAGGGATGGTTGAGGTGGGAGTATTTACGATACTTCGTCAGCCGCGGATGTGCAATTCTTCAATCCGAACGATGATGCAAAAATGCCAGGAATTCACGGAGCGGAGAAGCACCAATGCGTTGCTTGTCGGTGATCACGTACAGTTTTCGCTGCAGCTTAAGACCTCGCACTTTGACAATGGCCAGCGTGCCTTCGGCCACGTCGTTGGCAATCGCCTTGGTGGAAAGAAAACCCACACCGGCACCGCGCTTGACGGCTTCGCGGATGGCATCGTTGGAATTGACCTCGATGGCGATGTTCAATTCCGACAACCGGGCACCTTTCGCTTCCAGTCCTTTTTCGACACAGTGGCGGCTGGCTGAACCGGGCTCACGAACGATCAATTGTTCGCTCCGCAGTTCGTTCAAGGAAGTTGTCCCTTTGGCGGCAAACGGATGCGACGCCGCGGCGATCAACGTCAGTTCATCGTTTGCGATGGACTCCGCGGTCAGTTTCGATTTCTGAGGCAACTCGCCAACAAAGCCTACATCCGCTTTACCACTTTCCACCGTTTGCGTCGCTTTTTCGCTGTCCGAAACCGAAACCGATTCGTTGACTTCGGGATACTTCTGTCGAAACTTGGCCAGCAACTCTGGCAGCAGCGATTCCGCGGGAACGGTGCTGCTGGCGATTCGCAAAGTTCCGCGAATGGTGGTTGGTTCGTTGCGAATCGCCTGCTCGGCTCGATCGGCCAGTTCGATAATCTTGCGGGCGTAATCTTCCAGCAACCGGCCTTGCTCGGTCAGTTTGACCACCCGCCCCACGCGTTCGAACAGGTTGGCGTCGAGTTGTTTTTCCAGGGCCGCGACCTGTTGACTCACGGCTCCCTGGGTCAGGCCGAGGGATTGCGAAGCTTTCGTAAAGCTTTCCAGTTCGGCCGCGACGATGAACGTTCGTAGATGCCGCAGTTCCATGCCACCATCTTATACTACATTCCACCAGCGGAAGTGGGATTTGCCAGAATTCAGCATGCCTGGCCAATCGACGCTTTACACCCACTGCGTTTCTTCTTCTTCAGGCTCTTCGTCCGCGTCCAAGGCTTCCAAGTGTTCCGGCAAGAAGAACCGTCCAGCGATCATCCGAATTGGCACCAAAATCAAGATCAACAGCGGGAACAAGATTCGCAGCGGAGTGCGTTCGATCACCACCAGCGGAATAAGACACACAAGTTGCAAGAGGGTAAACAGATGAATGGTCTGATTCGGCACTTTGCGAATATAGTGCGTCGACGGGTAAAGATTCCGGTCCATCACCCACAAACTCAATCGTTCAAAGAACTGATTGCCCGCGATCGAAACCGCACCCATGAACAAGAACAGTCCGTACAAGACCGACATTGGAATCAACCGCAGCAGTGGAAGCAAGATAATCGAACAACCGATCAGGATGTGAATCGCGAGCGCCGATATCCGGTTCTCTTGAACATGAATCACTCGCTCCCGCGTTTCCCCATTTCTTGCAACGACTTCTTCGACCGTCGCCAGACTGCGCACGTGGTTCAGCGAACGAACGGTCGCCGCGACCAGCCAAGGCAATCCGAACAACGAACAAACTCCGATCAACACGCCGATCAACGCCAGATCATGGTGATATGCCTCGCCCTTCTCCAGCTTGTGATCCGGGTTGTTGACCAGCCGCGCGGTGATGTTTTGATCCATGAACGCCAGCACCACGACCAGCAACGCGGGTAAAACGGTGGCAAACCAAATCCAAACCGGTACGTGAAAGAAGTTCAAGAGCCAGGGACGCGGAGTGCCGGCATCTGCGGCTGAATCGATGGTCGGCCGCAACGTTTCGGGGACTTGGAGCGTGTCCATTTTGACGCTGTGAAACCACATCACAGACGCCGCGGTCATCACGACCAACGCAATCGCCGGGCCGAAATCGGAAAAGAACTCGCGCATCTTCGGCAACAGAAAACGACTGCGCCGAAAACGCGACAAAGTGATCGCAACATAAAACGTACCCATCGCCAGCAACAACGGAACCAATGCCTCATCGTGACTCGTCGAATTGGTTTCGTATCCTTGGCTGACAATGTCAACCAGGTTTTCAATCGCCCACACGATGAAAATGAACGAAATCAACGCGGCAAAGATCTCGTCGGTAAAGCGCGTAAAGTAGCGCATCATCCAACTCGCATCGGTGGCGGCCAATACGAGCAAGATCAATGCCGTCCAGATTCCAACCCAAGCGCGAATCTCCAGAAACTGGCTGCCCATTTCAAACTGCTGACACAACAGATAAAGCGCCCAAGTGAAAACAAGCAACGGCCCCGTGCCGCCGAGAATGATCAATGGTTGCCCGGAAAGAAGTGCATAGATCACGCCACACACAAACGTTGCGACGATCATTTCTACCGCACCAATGTGGTTGCCCGTTTTTTCGGCCATGATCCCGCCGAAAATAATCGCCGGCGCAAGACAAGCGAAATACAAGAACAACACCGAACTGATCGACTTGGCATGCAGTCCGTCTGTAAAGTCGCTGCGAAAGTGCGGCCAGCGCCGATGAATATCTTGGATCATCCCGCCGAACAATCGCCCCGTGTATTGCAGTGATTCGGAAACTTCCTTCTCATCCGCGGGCCTGCCCCTCGGCGGCTCACGACGGCCTTCATAGTGTCGTAGTGCATCCAGCAAATCGTCACGGTTTCTTGCAATCTTGGCGTCGTAACGAAACTCGTCATCGGACATCAAGCGGGCGATCGTTGCCAGCGAATCCAAATGTTCGGTAGTCGCGTCTGTCGGCCCCAGCAACAGAAATACGAACTGTGTCGGAATTCCGTCGGGAGCCCCCAGGTTGATTGGTCGCGCCAAACGCACAAAGACGATGGTCGGTCTTGGGCATTCATCCGCGTAGACGTGCGGCACGGCGACTGAGTGGCCGATGGCCGTTGGTGCTTGAGCCTCGCGGGCTCGGAAACCTTCTTCCAACGCATCGCGTCGCTCCGCGGGCACCACGTTTTGGGCAACCAGCAGGCTGAGCGCCTGATGGCAAATCGAGTCCATGTCCGTGGCGCGCATGTCGAGCACGTAAGCGCCGTCGTTGATGGCCTGAACAAGTCGATGCATGATTCGTCCCAGCGGTCCGTCGCGTCAGCAAATAAAAGTTTGCGGAATTAGACGCAGTTCGCCCAATTTTTTCAACCGCGCATCATGGTCCGCAGGTTCAAAAGGGGTCAGGTACCTTTGTGCAAAGCACCCTTCGGGCCGTTCCGGCAAAGGTACCTGACCCCTTTTGAACCTGACCCCTTTTTGAACCCAATTGTTCAGCAAACAGAATTTCGTGCCACAAAGATTGCGACACAACCAGCCGTTTCGACGTCTACTTCCGCGAAATGAGATTGTAAAGAAGTTGTTAAGCCAGCGAGCGAGTCGGCCGTGTTTGTGAAGATCTGTTTGGAATTGTAGAGCGCCATTAACCGCCGAGCCATCCAACCACGCTGGACACCCTGGCTCAAAATAGTCGAACCAAACAACACGCCGCCCGGCGCGAGCACGCCTTTCAAGTTCTCCAGCACGATCGATTTCGATTCAATGGTCCCTGGCAGACAGTGCAAAACGTAATTCATCGCGATCGATTCGAAACGCTCTTGGCCTTCGAACTCCAACGGTTCAAACAAGTCCGCTCGACGCGTTCGTGGCTCGTAGCGACGAATTCGATCGGCGGTCGCTTGTAGACAATTCTCGTTGAGATCGAGCAACGTGATTCGTGGGTGCTCGCCTGGAAACTGGCAGCGGTCGAGAAAGTAACCTGTCCCCACTCCGACATCCAAGTGGTTGCCCGACACATGCTCGTTATACAGCCGCAGCAACCGGCGCGTCGGACACTTCCAAACAAATGTGTTCGAGAATCCAAGCACCAGCCAATCGTACATCCACAGCGTGCGCTGGCTGTAAACCGCCTGGCCCGCTTCAATTTGATCGCTGGAAATCGGTTCGTTCATCAGGGCTGTGCCACGACCACGTTCGACGCTGTCAATTCGCGGGGGAACACATCCAGATGCTGGATGCACCGATAAACTTTTCCCGCGGTTGTCGCATCGATTTCTTGCAACGGAGGACGCACGGGACCACAATCCACACCAAGCATTTTCATGATCGCTTTGCCACTCTCCAAGACACCGAACGGACGCAGCGCATGAATGAGTTCGACCGCCTTCGCCTGTTCTCGTTGGGCGGTTTCAAGATCGCCGGCTTCAAACGCTTCCATCACCCGGTGATACACAGGCGCTGCGTAGTTATACGTGCTGCCAATCATCCCCCGCACTCCGATCGACATGCCGGCCAGCAAGTTTTCATCCTGTCCAAACAGCACGTCGAACCGTCCGTCGCTGAACGTGAGGCATTGTTGCAACTGCATGAAATCGCCGCAACTGAATTTGATTCCCGCCAAGGTCGGAATTCGATCCGACGCCATTCGCAAGAAGTCGGGCATCGGCAATTCGACGTTCGTCAACGGCGGGATGTGATAGAAATGAAAAGGTACGTTTCCGCCCGCGGTCGCGATGGGTTCGACATAATCGACCAGTTGTTCGACGTTGGACGGCTTAAAGAAGAAGGGGGCCATGGCCGCGATGCCGTGAACGCCGGCTTGCCGACCGTGACGAGCCAACGAGATGGCATCCGACTGACAATTGCTCCCCACGTGCACGATAACCGTCAATCGATCGCCCACCGCGTCGCACCAGGCATCGATGATGTCCCGTCGCTCATTCACCGTCAACGAATGACACTCGCCCGTCGTACCGTTTACAAAAACACCAGACAGGTTGGTCTCGACGTGCAAGTCAACCAAGTCCTTAATCGCAGCCAGATTCAATTCGCCCGACGCAGTCATCGGTGTATAAGTCGCGGCAAACAATCCAGTTAACGGAAAGCTCATTCAAGTGTCCCTTTGTATGACAGATTGGTCCCAATTCGTTTAGCATCAGCCGATCGATGACTGTCGCATTTACCCCTGTCTGCTTGTCAGGCAGGTGGATCAGTTTAGCAGCTAAGTCGAACATCCTGAATTCGATGACTTGGCCCCTTGCCAGCTTGTCTGGCAAGAGTCAAAGTTTCGCGGGCTTGAATGGTCTCGTTTCTAACGAAACTGATTCACCCGCTGAACGAGCCAGCGGGGGTCATGTGCGTCTTTGTTCGTTTGTCTAGCTGCTAAACGTCGGCTCCTGCCAGATAAACTGGCAGGGGACCATTGAATATACGACGCTAATTCATTGGTCGATATTTAGTCTATCACAAAACTCAGCATCAAGACTTCGCAGCCTTCTTAGACTTCGGAAGTCTGCCTTGCACGAAGCGACACCATTGGTATAACCGTCTTCGTACGAAAACTCGAAGGTAACGGACTACATGATGGGCTCTTCACTTGTTCTTTTCGCGTCCGACACGGGCGACAACGCGTCGGCGGGCATCACCGCTTTTTTTGCGTTGCTATTGGTGGCCCTGATCGCGTGCCTGGCATTGGAAGAAAAACTGCACGCGAAAAAGTCGATCATCGCCGGCATCTTCGCAATTGTTTGCCTGCTGCTCGGCGCGATATGCGGCATTTTGCAGTTCAATCGAGTTGTTGTCGGCAGTCACGAATTGGTCGACATCCAGGCGATCGAAGGTGACTATGTCGATCCAGACGATCATCGGCAACATATCGAAATCCATCACGACGAACCCCAAGACGCCGAATTGCACGACGACCAATCAGTTCACATCGGCGGCCATCGACTGGACATGCCGGTCTACATCCCCGGAATCAACTGGGGCGTGATCGCGATCATCCTCGGCTCCAGTTTATTCGTCGACGTGACAAGCAAGTCGGGGTTGTTCACCTGGATCGCGATCAAAGTCACCAAAGCGTCCGGCGGCGACCCGCTGAAACTGCTTTACTTTTACGGCATGATGACCGTCGTCTTTTCGGCCGTGCTCAACAACGTCACCGCGATGATCATCGTCGGCTCGTTGACCGCCGTGTCGCTGGAAAAACTGAACCGCAAAGAAAAACTGCTGGGCTTTCTGTTGATCGAAGGCTTGCTGACCAACGTCGGCGGCTTGTTAACTTTGATCAGCTCCGTTCCCAACATCATCGTTGGAACGACGGCGAACATCAGTTTCGTTCAGTTCTTTCTCATGGCGGCACCCTACGTCCTCGTCGCGTCCGCTTTGACGATGTGGATGGGAGCCCGCTTCTTCAGCATCGCGCCGCTCAAGACCGATGAAGACCGCGAAGCCGCCGCCACGCTTGTCGCCAGTTTCGATGAAAACGACGGCGTCGAAAGCTGGGGCTTCTTTTGGTTCGGCGCGGCGATGCTGTGCCTGTTCATCGTTGTCATCGCAACCATCTCCGTGCTGCCGTTCGGAATCAATCATCTGGGAATGGGTTTCGTCGCGCTTTCATTCGCCGGCATCATGCTGGTGCGATACAAGTCCGAGGTCGACAAGTTTTATCGCACGGTCGACTGGGACCTACTCGGATTCTTTATGGCATTGTTCGTTGTCATCTATGTAATGGAACACGCGATGGTCTTGCATATGGTTGGCGTCGGCCTTCAACAACTCGTCAATGTCGAAGACCCGACCATGTGGCACACATCGGTGCTGCTCACTGCGTCGGCTGCGTTTAGCAGTGTGACAGACAACATCCCCTTGGCCGCGATGTTGGCCAGCATCTTGCACGACCTCGGCGCGTCGCCCGATTCGCCACTTTGGTGGTCCGTGATCTTTGGAGCGAACCTCGGCGGCAATCTCACCCCGATCGGCTCCGCGTCAACGCTGGTTGCCGTCACCATCATGCACAAACATGAGTTGCACATGTCATTCGGCGGCTTTGTCAAAGTCGCGGTTCCTTACGCTTTTGCACAAATCGTCCTGGCCACGCTCTACGTGCTGATCATTTCTTACGCCTTTTAGACCCTGCCACCTCGCGTAGGTTGGGACTCTGTCCCACCGTGTTTTAGAGATTTTCGGTTGTGCCGCGACTCCGATCGCTTAAGATAGTGTCTTACCAGCCCGCCTCATGATTGGGACTCGTGTGACATGCGTTCCCCTCTTTTTATCACCGCTTTCGCATTGACCGCCGTCGGTGCCGTCGCGCAACCGTCGGTCCGGGCGCAATTGGCCCCCCCCGCCACACCAACCGCGCACGAAGTCGATTTCGGTATCGGCCTGTTTGTCGCTGAACGCGAAGTACTATTAAAACTCTCGCGTGCAAAGGAGCACCTCGCACAACAGCAGCAAGACGCTCGCTATTCTGGCGAAGCAATCACGTTGTTGCACGAGGTCTTGCAAAGCGAGGAAGAGTCAGCACTGTCGGTGGACAAAGACAGGACGATGCTACGAAACTTGCGCCTTGAAGCCGAACGGGTGATCGGAGGCCTGCCCGGCAGCGCACGTGAATCGTACGACAAGTACTTCGACGCCGACGCGAGGCAGATGCTAGGAGTTGGTATCGAAGAATTCGATCTAAACCAACTCGCAGAAACTTCGCGGCGATTCTTTTACACAAGATCGGGTTACGAAGCGACGTACCTGGTCGCCATGTCGCACTTGGATCACGGTCGACCATTTGATGCGGCAGCTTGGTTCCAACGCCTGCGTGATCGCCGCAATTTGCCGGCGGATGAACAAGCAACGCTCGCGCTTCAATCCGCCATGGCCTGGGCTTTGGCCGACGCACCGGAAATGGCACTCTCCTGCCTCTTGGATTTGAAGCAACTCTCCGGCGGAAAACCAATCCAACTTGGCGGCCGCACACTAAAGCTGTTTGAGAAGGAAGAAGATGCACTGGCGTGGCTCGATGTGTCTGTTTTGCAACGGCCGCCGGGAAAGGCGAATTCGCCACGGAACGAGAAGATCAACCCTGAGGTTTTCGCTAGTGCCAGCAACTGGTCCGTCGCGACGAGTTCATGGCAAGTGCCCGTTGAAGAGGCGCCGTTTTCGGGTGGCGTTGTGGATGTCAGCCGGCAACTTCGTGGAATCGAAAACGATTTCGACAAAAAGGGGCGTGCGGCAATTCCCAGCGTCCGTCCGGTGATCGTTGACGATGTCGCGCTGGTCCGGACACAGAGCCACCTGCGGGCCTACGATCTGCTAACCGGCGAGCTGGCGTGGCAAACCAAACGCCCCAATGTTCTCGAACAGGTCCGTTGTGGCACGATTCCACCGCTGCCCGGAGACACAGGGTCGATCCTCGATCCAATGCTTCGGGATCGGCTGTTTGCCAATCCCACCTACGGCCGGCTGTCGACCGATCGTGGCCTTGTTTTTTGCGTCGAAGATCTAGGGTTCGTGACAGTCAATCCAAATCAATATGGGCGTCCGCAATCGAATCATCCGTTGAGCGTCAAAGACCATAATCACCTCTGCGCGTACGCTATCGACAACGGCCGATTGGCGTGGAGTCTCGGCGGGAAACGAGACGAAAGCAAACTGGGTCTGGCCGGACACTTTTTTTTGGGTGCACCGCTTCCGCTGGCTGGTCATTTGTACTGCCTTGCGGAAGTGGATCGTCAAATTCAACTGCTCGTTCTCAATGCGACAACCGGTGCGATCGACTGGTCAAAGCCGCTTCAATCCGTCGCGTACAACGTCGCAACCGACGCACATCGTGGGCGTGCGGGGCTAACGCCGGCCTACGAAAACGGCATCATTGTGTGCCCGACGGGATCCGGCTTGATCGCGGGGGTCGATCTTGCCACGCGTCAAATACTGTGGTCCTATCGGTACCGCGATTTGGAAGAAGGCTCGCCGCAGGATCGTGCACGCAGGATCATGATGGCCCGCATTCTCGCGGCCCGTGGCCAGGCGCCCACGGCGCCGGTGAAAACGGGCGACTGGTACGACTCGACTCCGTTGATCGATGATGGCCGCGTGTTTGTAACGCCGCGCGAGGGCAGCGACTTGCTGTGTTTGAATCTTGCCGACGGCGCGATCGCCTGGCACCTGCCGAAAGAAAATCGCGAGTATCTGGCTGGCACGTATCACGGCAATCTAGTGATCGTCGGCAGCGAGCAAATTGAGTTAATCAGCAGGAAGGACGGAACGAGCGTGTGGGCAGAGCCTGTCAAGATTGCACGGCCCAGCGGTGTCGGCATTCTGGATCAAGGACGATTATTGTTACCCCACAGTAATGGCACGGTCGCCGTCGTCGATCTAGAGTCAGCTAAGATTTCATCAAAGATTCAGTTCACAGACGGCGCAACGAACCTAGGCAACCTAGCGTACTCAAGCGAGTTCGTCCTTTCGCAAAATGCGCTTGGCATCAACTGTTTCAATCAACCAAAAGCCAACAATGAGTGAGCCGACGGCGCTAGCC
>CAYFJO010000114.1:0-26937 GCA_964343305.1 uncultured Pirellulaceae bacterium
GAACCTCAGCAAGATAATCTTCCAGCACTGGCTGCTCGCGGGCGCGGAACGCTGCCTCGAAGCGGTCGCAGATTTCGTCGATTCGACGTATCGCCGCAACGGGGTCGATGACTTGATCGCGGTCAGACTCCCGTTCATTCATCATGGAACTGCGCTCCCCAGATGGTACGAATCACTTCTAGTTTTCGTACCACGGTGCTCCGCGAGCAGGAAAGTAGTTCAGCAATTTCTTCGTTCGTGTAGCCTTCCATCTTCCAAACTGCAATCGAACACAATGTTTCGTCGTCAAGAACTTCCAACAGTTGCTCGTACAACTCTTTCGCTTGGATTTCCGATAGTGGGGATCGCTGATCACCACCGATTTGTCCGAAGCCACCGGCCGCAGACGTATCCGCACCCGCGTCGAGTGCCGACTCGCCGCGCACCTGCCCGCCACCTCGTTTCAAGCGACGCTCATGTTGCAGGTAGTCAATTGCCTTGCGCTCGGTGATCACCTTGAGCAGTGGCCACAGTTCATCTTTGTCCTCAGTGGTGTGAAACCGGCCCGCTTCCACTCCCGCACAAAAGCTCTCAAAGGCACTGAGCGCAACATCTTCTTCGTCCGCGACACGGCGGCCGCGTGCTCCGCCAAGTTTTCGTTGCGCCACGCGCAGCATGCGGCTCGCAAATTGGTCCCACACCGATTGGGCCATTCGGTCTTTGCTGTCCTCGGCCATCCCATTTTCGCCAAAGGAGTTTCAAGTGCTCGTACAAACAAGACCATTGTATACGATCTCGTCACGAGAAGTCGGGCGCTGTCTCATCCAGGACACAGAATTCTCGAAAACGCTTCTTGCTTGTCGCAGCAGAACGCAACACGCTGGCCTCGGAATGCCAAATCTCGATAATCTCGTTTCATGGTTACTATAGTTCGAGCAATAACGCCTTGGAGCGCAACTCGGTTATCGATCAACTGCAATCGCGATCACATATCCTCGAAATACGAGGGATACAGGATTGTCTCCGACCTGCACGTGCGCAGAGCGAGGTATGATTCTGTAACCGTCTGGAGCGATGGGTGTTATCCGATAGGAGTGACTTGAATAACCCCAAACATCCGGGCATCTACCAGAACCATTGGTGACTTGGTGGCGCACGCCACCCGTGCTTAGGTTCTTGTACTCGACGGTTACATTACGAAGACCATCGCGGCCGGATCCGAAATGGACACGGACGGAAATCGTCGTGTTCTTACGTCTGATGCGGAATTGCACGTTCGAGCTGCGGTCACCCACAGTCACAAACCGCTGGGGCGGATCAAACTCATAGCCTACCTTCACTGGCGTGACCAGGTATTTCGTACCCCAAGTGTCTGCAAAACCTCGACACCTGCCGTATTTATCGGAGAGCCGATCTCCTGCGTACTCATATTGCCTTCCCCTGGCCGATGCCCCCACCAGCTTCCTGAATGTTACTCGGACGCCACTCACGTCCCCCTCTATTCGATTGCCACGGATCAAACCTTTGCCGGTTTGTTCTTTCGCGGCGAAATTGTTTTGTTCACTCCTTTTTTTGTTCTCTTCACGCACAATGAAGACCGAGACATTCGCCTTTCCAGGTTTTTTTTCTTTTTGCGGGTATTGAGGCGTCAGTCGACGCATTGTCTTTTTCTCCGCACGAATCCACTTGCGGGACGCTGGAAGATCAACCTTGCGCGATCGATCTAAGAAATGCTCTTTGTTGTCGTCGGCCATCGTAAGTTCTACGCCAGCGCCGAAAACGCAGGCGGTCGCAACGGTCGCAAAAACAAGTCCACGGGATACAAACGTGATCATCTTCATGGCTTCATCCTTCAAACTGTTGAGGTTGCGTAATTCGGAAAGACGAAAACTGACCGTCCAACAGACCTCGCGCCAGAGCAATTTACTGCTCGGCAGAAAGGAAACAGGTTCCCTTCAGGTGAACCGGAAGAAAAGTTCCAGTCTGAAGTCCGGTTGCGTCGTTACGATGACACTCCAGAACCGACTCGGCAGCGCCTCAATTTTCCTGAAGAACGAAGTGTCACCAGTTTTCTTTCGCCGGTTTGAGGCGATCAGGGCCCGGATGTGGAGCTAGATGGTGGACAAGGATGGTCGAGGGCCAAAGCGAAAACCGTTTTGCGCGGCTTTCCTTTGCGACGCGCGAGTAATTTGCCAGCACCGAACAATCGAAATGGAGACCAGTTATGTACCGCTCAATTCAGTTGTCATTGATCTCGTTCTCAGTGCTTTTGCTTTTGACGGCGGGCAACGCCATCGGCGACGAGAACCTGCCCGACGACTCACATACCGTTGCCGGAATAGAACAACTGGGTGCCCGAGTGACGCTGAACCCCACTGGACAGGTGACCTCGATAAGCTTCGATCGAACCAATGTCACGGATGCGTCACTCGAACTTCTCCAGGGCTTGAGCCAACTACGCGCGATAAACCTCAACCGTACCGAGATCACCGATGCCGGATTGCAACATTTAGCCGGACTGACGAAGTTGGAATCACTCGGTGTGTGGGACACTCAAATCACCGATGCAGGGTTGATCCATCTCAAGGATCTTAAAAGCCTTTTTTTCATTAACTTAGAGAACACAGAAATCACTGATGCTGGGTTGGTTCATTTCAAAGATCTGACGAGGCTGAGCATTCTCATTCTAATAGGTACAAACATCACCGGTTCCGGACTGGAAAACCTAACTGGTCTGCCCTTGTTATCGAGTCTGAGTTTATCCGGAACCGAGATCACGGAAGAGGGATTGGTTCATTTGAATGGAATGGAAAATCTCACGCGACTAGATCTCGGTAATTGCAGCCTGACAGACGACCGCCTAAACCATCTGGCTGGAATGATCCAGCTCAAGAGCCTTGCCCTCTACTATAATTCCGGAATCACCGACGTTGGCGTTGAGCATCTAACGGGTTTGACGGAACTGCGACGGCTCTTCCTCAGTGGAACGAAAGTCACAGATGCGGGTCTCGCATCGCTTGACGAGATGACCAACCTTGAACTGCTGTGGCTATCCTACACTCAGATCACAGACGAAGCGTTGAAGCGCGTGGGCATGCTCCGCGAACTTCGAGAGCTGCGGCTAGACTCCACAAATATCAGCGATTCGGGCCTGGCGAGTCTTGCAGACTTGGTAAACATGGAGCAACTATTTCTCTCTTCAACGAATATTGCTGGCGAAGGATTCCGCCATCTTGGCAGGCTCGGCAAGCTGGAAAAGCTCTTTGCGTCGCGCACCAAAATTGAGGATGCTGGAGCTGCCCAGATTCGGAACTTCAAAAAGCTGCGTACGCTCGATCTTCACGGTAACCTCGGCATTACGGACGCAAGTTTGGAGCATTTGGCTGGACTTTCCGAATTGAAATATGTCAACGTCAGCGATACGCAAGTCACCGACAGTGCCATTAAAAGTCTCAAGCGGAGTCTACCAGAATGTAGGATTCGGCATTAGTTGTGCCGGTCCAGCGGTTTTTATGCTACACCGCGCGACAGTGGATCGAGATCACAAGACGAGACCATCTCAGTCAAGTTGATAGGTATCTGGCCGCACCCTCCCCAAAAGCAGTTTGATGTCGCGTCTATCAGCGCACCTGACTGTAACGTGCAAAAGCATTGTCTACATTGAAAATCAAGAGAGACTCAATCATGAGGAAACTGGGTCTCTTTTGTCTCTGCAAATACTCACCCTCGGCCGATACGCAGTGGATCGGGGTCAGGATCGTTCATTGGGGAAGTGCGCTCCCCAGATTGTCTGAATAACTGCAAGCTCTCGCACGACAGTGCTCCGTGAGCAAGAGAGAAGTTCGGCGATTTCTTCGTTCGTGTAGCTTTCCACCTTCCAGACCGCAATCGAGCACAACGTTTCGTCGTCAAGAACTTCTATGGTCTTTGCTGTTGTCGGACATTCACTTCTTCCACTGAGCAGAAACGAGCGAATTTCAGTCGCAATTGTACCGGCGAACTCTATACGAACTATTCAAGTTATTGGGGAACTGTAACGATTCCAGCGGGAGAATCTGAAGCAAAGTTTCAAGTGATTCCGAAGGTAGACGGCGACGATGCGGACGACGAAGAAGCCGTTACTGCTACAATCGTTCCCTATTACTGGGCTGACTACGACATTAGCGCGACGGAAGATTCTGCCGACGTGACCATTAGGGACGGTTTTGGCAAGGTCACTATTCGAAGATTCGGCGGCGATGAAATTGAAGAAGCCTCCAGCGGATACATTCAGTTTTACATTCAGTTTTGGGGCCACACCATCTCCGGCGCTACCGTTCATGCTGCCCTTGATGTCGAAAGCGGTACGGCAATTCGAGGAACCTACTCTTCGCCCCGACCGTTTCAAAGTGGTTATGATGGGGTTGACTACTACCTCGAAGATGAAAGCATCTTTACTAAGCTGAATCCAAATGCAATTGAGTTAGACATCCAGTCAAGTTATCCCACTGCACATAGCACGAGCATATACTTGTACCCGATTGACGATCCTTTCGTTGAGCCCGATGAAACAGCGATCATCGCCTTGAAAGACACATCAACCACGACGGTCAATTCAACGAGTGGATCTGCAACCGCAATAATCAAGAATGATGACGATTATGAAACCGTGACGATCACGGTCACCGATGCGACGGCAAAAGAACTTAACGCACCCGCGCCGATGGTCGGAGGGTGGTCCGTAGATCCCGATACGCAGAATCTGGCAAGAGTGAAGATCACTCGGCAAAATGCCACAAGCGACCCCCTGGACGTCTTCTATGAGCAAACGGGCAGCGCCGATACGGGGACGGATTACGTGTTAATCAAAGAAGTGGGTGGACCTTTCGGAGGAGATTGAGGAGATATGACAGCTTAGGGCGGTGTGCATTTCGAAGCAGGGGAGACCAGTATTGAATTGCTTTCTATTCCCTTCGATGACAATGCCATCGAAGGAAACGAAACGGCCACCATTAAACTCTTGAATGATCCCAGCGGACAGCGATATCAGGTTGGATCGGCGAACACCGCAAACGTGACGGTCGTGGATGATGAATCAGATCCCACCGCGTCTGGCTGGATTCACGTGAATTCGCCATCAGCAACCGCCTCGCAATATACAGAGTGGGTTTTCTCGGAGGCGCAATGGATCGATGGAGTTTACGCACCCGACCGTTGAATTCGTAGCGCCGTCCATTATCAGTGGGAAAGGTGCGATTGCCCAGCCGTTTCAACGCTCGTCGTTGTGGACCCCGCTGGCGTGGATTTCTCTCCGTCCGTTTCATACACTGAAGAGGAAACGGATAGTTGGACAGTGGGCGTGAACGTGCTGAATAACCAGGACATCGGGGACATCGGTATTTCTGGAGCTTACGAGTGGTCAAGCGCGACTACAATAAGTACGGGTGGCTCAGTGACTGTTCACATTGACCAGGGGTTCGAGGCAGAAGGACATGGGTATTACGAGATGGCTTACGTTTATGACGAAATCGCATTCCGAAGCGAAAGCGACGGCCCGCCAGAGGGACCAGCTGGCGATAGCGCCGTTGATTCGCGCAAATTGCAGACGCGAGGAAACGAGTATGATGTGCTGAGGGAGGTCTTTCCGCGGTTGTGGGAAGACGACATGCGGCGGCTCCGTTCCATCCGCGCTAAAGACCAAGCGACGTTTGAAGCCTGGTTGAGAAGATTCGCCGGCAACGCAACGATCAATTGGGCTGGATTGGAAATGAACCGCTGGCGAAAGCATTGGATGAGCCTTCGCCAGACAACAGATGTTTCAGAAAACCGCGGCCCAACGATGAAACAGGTCGAAGCTTTGATCGAAGAAATCGCCAAACTTGTGCAATTGGATGTCAAGCAGGTACGGATTTTTGTTGGCTTCGACTCTGCCGATGGAATTCCCAATCGCACACTGCGCCACCGGAAGCAAACAGCGATTCGACGATGGCCAAGGTGAACGCGCTTGGTTGGATGGGTAGGCGTTCGGCCCTTGATTCGCAGGCCGACAACTTCTATGGTGCAGTTCCATAATGCCCAACGCACCTCTGTTTCGGAGTCACGTAACGATGTTGCGCCAGCTAGGTTTCCAGTTCGCGAGTCTCTTCACCGTTCTCAGCACACTTCTGCTTTCCGCCTGCGGATCGCCTGAAGTCGCAGACAACGATGATGCAAAACCAAGCGCCCCAAAGCTCGAACTTGCCACGCTTACCGACCAGGAATTATCTAACGGTTGGATCTCGTTGTTCGACGGCCAGACGCTGTTTGGCTGGGTGCCGCAAGGTGATGCCGACTGGCGCGTCGAAGATGGGGCGATCGTCGTCAGCTCGGGCCAAAAGTGCTTGCTGTGCACGTCGTGCTATTTCGACAGCTACGTGTTGCGTGTTGACTTTCGTGCTGACAAGGAGACGAACAGCGGCATCTTTCTGCGCACCGCGGCTGAGGTCGGTCCCGATGACGTCACGACGAAATGTTACGAATTGAACATCGCCCCTGACGATAATCCGTTTCCCACCGGGAGTCTGGTCAAGCGCGCCAAGGTCGAAGGGTCGTATCAAAGCGACGATTGGCAGACTTACGAAGTGACCGTCGACGGCGCGGAAGTGACGGTCAATGTCGACGACGAAACGATTCTCCAGTACAACGACCCCGACCCCATCGCCACAGGATTCATCGGCCTGCAGCACAACTCCGGCAAAGTCGCCTTTCGAAACATCAAACTAAAGCCGCTGGGCCTGGAAAGCATTTTCAACGGCGAGGATCTCAGCGGCTGGAAGGACGACCAAGCAAAGGAGAGTAAGTTCAGCGTGACGGAAGAGGGTTACTTGAACGTCAAGAACGGCCGCGGCCAACTCGAAAGCGAAGGCGAGTACGGCGATTTCGTTTTGCAACTCGAGTGTATCTCTAACAAACAGCATCTCAACTCCGGGATCTTCTTCCGCTGCATTCCGGGCGATGTGATGAATGGATACGAAAGCCAGATTCACAACGGCTTCGAAGACAGCGATCGACAAAAACCAATGGACTGGGGAACGGGCGGAATTTTTAAACGGCAAGTGGCCCGTATCGTTGCGGCGGACGATCTCAAATGGTTTCACAAAACACTCATCGTCCAGGGCCCGCACATCGCCGTTTGGGTCAACGGCATGCACGTCACCGATTGGACCGACAACCGCCAGCCCAACGAAAACCCCAGACGCGGCCTGCGAACCGAACCAGGTACCATCATGATCCAAGGCCACGATCCCACGACGGACTTATCGTTCCGAAATCTAGAGATCGCAAACAGCCCAGCGCCGTAGTCCGCCATGCGGGGGAAAGTGGAATTCACTTGGCCCGAATTTGAACAGCCAGATTTCCGTCGTTATCGCTCAGCCGTGCGGCGGATTCGTTGATTTTGAAGTACAAAGTTCCGGACCAACTGGGTGTGATCTCGCGGCCCGTTCCGACAGCGGCGGATTTTGAAAAGTAGGGCGAGTTCCCGGCGGCGTTGTCGTCGTCGCGGATCGTGGCGACCAGTATTCCGAGCGGCCGGTCGTTAAAGTACTCGATCGTGACGCCGTTCGGCTCGCACCACCATGTCTTTGGCTGGTCGCCGACTTGATACCGGCCGCTTGCCGTGATTTCATAGGTGCGACCTTTTTCCAAGCGAACGCCGGACGATTGCCAGCCGCGGGCCGCATCGATGTTCACCCTTGCTCCGCCGATGGCAAGCGGCTGACCGCGCTTGTATGCGACCGCGGCGCGCGACACGTCGTAGCCGTACTGCATCTCGCGGATGTACAGGTGCCATTGCTCCTGGATCTCGACCCAATGGTCTTTGGTGGCGTTGAGAAAATCGCGGTTGAATTCCACGGTCGTCCGCTTGACTTGCTTTTGCAACGTACGAAATCGTTCTTGATAGTCTGGGTGGTGATCGAGAAACGACGCAGCGGCCCAACTCCAGGCATACGCGTCCACTCGCCGATGCGCCGTCGGGCCAAGTTGAAAAATGTCTCCCAGCGGCTGGCCTTGACCGGCGGCATAGGCGTCGTTGATGATCTTGACTCGGCCCCAATACGGAACTTCTTGCTTGCTTTTGGGGTTGTAACGCATCGTCAGCTTGCCGTCCTGCCAACGATGCGTGGCCAGCAGTTCGGCCATGCCTTCGGCATACCAGGGCGGGCCCATGCCGCCGAGCTTCAAGTTCATCACGCCATGCGTTCCTTCGTGCAACAGCAGATGTCGGCGATAGTAGTCGCTCGGTTGATCGAACAGCCACAGTTCATAGCCACGTTGAAAACCATGCAAGAATCCGCGCACTTCTTCGGGAAACACGCGGGCGTTGATAAACCGCTGCTCGTCTTTCATCAAGAACCCGGTCATCTGCCAATCGTTCATCTTCGCCAAGTCGAGACCGAAGTATTCGCACCAGAATGGCACGGCTTTGTCGAACACCGCGGGCAGTTCGTCAACCTTCGGGGCTCGCGGCAGATCTGTGTACAGAATGAGATGCTTGCTCGACAACTTGCGAATGCCGTTGGCCGTGACACGGGCCTCGTCGACTGGCATCTTGCGGACTTGATATTCCTCGTCGTCCAGCAAGTCGCCCAAGATCCGGGGCTTGTCTGGCGGCGGCTTGTTGGGTCGTTGTGCCAACTGCCAATTCGGCTTTGTGTTTGGTTGAAGAACAGTTTCGGGCTCGGACGATGGCGCCGGTTTTGCGTCAATATTGTTTGACTGCGCAACGGGGAGCGGGTTGGTCAAAGGATTTGCATCGGGATCGGCTTGCGCGTCCGAATTGCCGCAACCCAAATGCACGCAGATTAGACACGCACTTCCAACGAAACGAATCACGTGCAACAAGTTGGCTCTTGCGAAGTTCAACATACTGCCATTCTACGACAAATATCGCGATTGCAAGGTTCCCTACCGTCATTCACCGACGGAGCCACAAAAAAAGCGGAGCAGATCAAAATCCACTCCGCGTGTTGTTCGCACGAATTGAGTTCGACGTTACCAGCGTCGACCGCCGCCACCGCCACGCGATCCGCCGCCACCGCGTTTTTCGCGCGGCCGGGCTTCGTTGACTGTGACCGAGCGACCAGCGATTTCCTGCTGGTTCAATTCTTCGATCGCCTTCTTCGCTTCTTCCTCGTTCGCCATTTCGACAAACGCAAAACCACGCGAACGTCCTGTTTCACGATCCATAATGATGTTCACCGATTCAACGGCACCATACTCCTCGAACGCTTGACGCAAATCGTCATCGGTCGCTTGGTAGGATAGGTTTCCTACATAGATGTTTGTCATCCCACAACTTCCTTTTCCCATAAATGATTAAGAAACTTAACAGCGAAAGGGTCGAATGGTCATCACTTATGCGAAAGGAAAATCATTCCACATTGGGCAAAAGAGAAAAACACAGTCGTATCGCACCCCCCATTTTTAAGGATGTCAAGACCGTAAGTCAACAGGCGAAATGGGATTCGACAGCGAGCCCCTCAGTTCAAAGTGACGACGTTTGAAATCACGGTGCCCTCGCTACGAAAGCTGACTCCGCGCGATTCGACGTAAACCTTGTACGGTCCTGCTCCCAGTCCGCCCAGCACTCGTCCGCCAAACGTTCCCGTCTTGCCGGCCTGGGCGCTCCGAAGCTCGAATCCCAAATCAAATTCGACCCCGCGACCCGAATTGGGTTCGAGTATCAAATAGAACCGAAAACCCGAAGGTGCCGCCAGTACTTCGTAATCCACCAAGACGCTTTTTAATCCCAACTGTTCGCCATATCTGGGCCGGGCCAACGCGATCGCTTTGCCGGCGGCCGATGAACCGGCCAACTGAGCCGGCGTCTTCGGCGGCGACGCGGCGCTTTGCGATTGCCCCAGTTTCAAGTCGCCGGAGACCTTGTCGAACTTGTTGTGTCCTGTCTTCTTGGCGATGTAGGCCACGAACGAACTGCTGGAGATGCCAAACGTGGGTCCCGCCGCGCCGCTGACCGTTCCGGTGTTTCCACCAAGATCGACGTCCAGCGCAATGTAATGGACCAACGAGGACGGATGGCGCCGCTCTTCTTCGATCACGCAAACGTACGACGCGCCTGGTTCGGACTTTCCTTGGGCAACTCGAAAGCTGACGGAAAACGACCGATCAATCCGGCCGCCTGTTGACTTGAAGTTCGTCAGCACAACCCAGAGCTGGCTCGATTTCGACGGCGGATTGCTGGCGACCGTCGGGTTGCTCGGCGCTGGGGTGGTCGGAGGCGGATTACTTGGCGAACTGACTTTGACCTTTTCTGAAACGGCGACGAATTGGTTGGAGCCTGTCTGCTCGGCAATGTAGGCAGAATAAGAACTCGTTTGAAGTATAAAGTCGGTTCCAGCGTCTCCCCGGATTGTTCCTACAACTTGGTTCAAATCCACGGTCACGCTCCTCGGCGGCAGACCGGTAGAATTGGACGCGTTCTCAAGGACGCAAACATATCTTGCACCTGATTCGGCTTTGCCACGGGAAACTCGATAGTCCAGGGAGAAGGTTCCGTTCTGACTGCGACTGGCACTGAAGTTGGAGATGGCCACCCACAACTCTTCCGGAGGCGGCGAGGCGTTGCTGTCGTTGGTTGGCGTGGGAGCGGTTGGTGCCGGAGATGGAGCGGGAGTGGAATTCGGCTGGGCAACATTGTTGTTGTTTGTGCTCGACGACGAGGAAAACATAATGAGCCCAACGCCGATCAACACGAGCAAACCAATTCCGCCGCCCGCGAGGCCAACGATCAATTGCTGGGAGGACGCGTCCTTCGTAGGCTTGGGTGGCACTGGCTGCTGACCCCAGGTAGGGGCTGGCATCGCTGCTGCGGGAGCTTGCATCGGCGTCGGTTGCGCGGGCATCCCCATTTGGCCGGGCGCTGCGGGTTGCATTTGAGAATGCTGCGGAACACCTGGTTGCATTGGCATTCCCGGCTGCATCGGCACACCAGGCTGCATTGGTTGCTGGAGCATCGCTGGCTGCTGCGCGGGCGTCATCTGTCCACCGAATTGCGGGTTTGCGGGCACGTGGTTCATCGGTGCGACAGGGTCGTCAATCAACGATGTGCCTGCTGCCATGGATCCATGGGATTGTGGAATCTCCGGCAATGGCGTCTCAACGACTTCTGCCTGGACCGGTTGATCTAGCGCGGGGATGTCAATCGACCCTTGGCACTTGGGGCACTTCACGCGACGACCAGCCAGTTTTTCCTTGGCCGTCATTTTGGCGCCGCATTGGCAAACAATTGGGATGGGCATTGGCGTTACTTATTGCTTTGACGGCGTAATTGTTCAATGAGTTTTTCGACCGCGGCACGTTGTTGGGCTGTCTCCGCCTTTTCGATGGCTTGTTGTTCCGCCTGTTCGGCATCGGCGATTCGATCGGCATCGCGGAGGATCATCGCCTTCTGCAAATAGGTGTCGCTCAACAAGTAATACGATGTCTGCTTGTTCTGCAGAATCTCGTCCAGCAGCGCGACGGCGGCGTCAAATTTCTCCAGCGACGTCAGCGAATCGGACTTGGCGAGTTGCACTTCGTGGCGAAAGTCGCTGTCGGCGGATGCACCAATCGCAAGATCGTAGGACGCAAGCGCCTCATCATGCCGTCCCAGCCGATCCAGCAATTCGCCCTTGGAAAACAAAAATCGATGCCGGCGATCTTTGTATTGAACCGCCAGATCGTCAAGTAGACTGAGTGCCTCCTGTTGTTTCCCTGAATGGACCAGCGAGTAAATCAACTGAACGCGCAAACGCTCGCGCGACGATTCGTCGATCCGCTGGTCGGCGATCAACTCCTCAAGCAACGCGACCGCTTCCGCCTGACCACCGGTCGCGTTGAGCATCTTGAGTTTGACTTCCATCACTTCGACTTTCGTCTCGATGGGAAACCGATACTGAGCGAGTGCCTTGTTCACGATACCCAGCACGACTTTCGGCGGTTGTGTACGTTTCACAAAAGAAATGCGGGCCAGGACCTCGCGACGCTCTTCTTCGTCACGAGCGGCGTTCCACTTCCCGCGCAATCCGGCTTCGTTTTTGCTGTCCAGCGAGACGATCTCTTTCACCACGTCGGCATAGTGCGTCTCGACCAGATCTTCGTCCAACAACAACAACGCCTCGTCCAACAATTTCGCCCGGTCGATGCCTTTGGCTTGCTTTGCTTCAGCCAGTTTTTCGGCAAGCTTGACGCTGACAGCACGTTTCTCTTTGAGATGAGGCAGATACGCCTCCGGTCCGCCCGGCTGATATCCCGTCTTTGCGTAGGGCCGACCTTCGGCATTGGTCAAATAGACCGTTGGGAAACCGCTTACGCCAAACTTCTGTTTCCACGTGGCATTCTGTTTTTGAATCTCCACCGGAACGTTCGCCTTGTCTTGCGGGAAGTCCAGCGTGACCATCACGAATTGCTTTTGAGCTTCCTTGACGAATTCTTCTTTGCCGAACACCTCCCCTTCGAGCTTCTTGCACCAGACGCACCAATCCGAACCCGTGAAATTCAACAGCAGGTCCTTCTTTTCGGCTTTGGCCTTTTCCATGGCCTCGTCGATGTCTTGGGTCCAGCCGTCAAGCGCACTGGCTTGGCCAGCCAAAAAAAACAGGGCCAAGCAAGTGGTGGTCAGCGTTCGTCGAATGCACACTTTCATTGCGAGATACCTTTGCGAGGAGATTGCCATCCATGCATTCTAGCACTCGGTTCGCCTGGAACCAAACGATTTAGAGCCTATCTCAAAACCGGGACTGGCTCCCTTGGCCGCAGGTGCCTGTCCCGCTTTTGGAAGAGGCTCTTAAACAGATCTAGTTGGCCGGAAGCACCTGAGGCTTCGGCTCGCTCACTCGGCCGACCGGCCGTTGATTTGCGCCTTGGTGTTGACCGTCGCCGAGGTCTTTGCGTGCATGCTCTACCAGCACCAAGAGTTGTTTTACAATGGTTGGGTGCTTTGCGGAAACATCGGTCGTCTCCGCCAGATCGCTCGACAAATCAAAGAGTTTGACATCCGAATCTTTTGGATCAGCGTGAAGCCGGTTTTGCTTCAGAGATGCCGCCACATGCAATTTCCACTCCCCCGAACGCACCGCGTGCAGTTGGTCTCGATGGTAATAGTAGAACGCTTGATAAGGCGACCTGTAACCAGCTTGTTCGGATAGCAAAGGCCAGATGTCGTGTCCATCAATCTTGTGATCATCGGGCACTTTACCGCCGGCCAATTTGGCAAACGTGGGCAGCAAATCCATCAGTGTCGCGACTTCGTCACACGATTGGTTCTTCGCGATCTTGCCTGGCCAACGGACAACACAAGGCACGCGCATGCCACCTTCCATCGTCGAATATCCCCAGCCGCCCAACGGAAGGTTGCTTCCTTGCGGTGGATTGCGGCGGGGGGCTCCGTTGTCGGACGTCCAAATCACGAGCGTGTGTTCGTCGAGTTCCAGTCGCTTGATCGCCGCAAGTATCTCACCCGTCGACCAATCGATTTCTTCGACGCTGTCGCCGTAAGGTCCGTTTGCGCTCTTGCCCCGGAAACGCTCGCTGGCATACGGAGCCCGCGTGCTGCCTGGCATCGCATGTGGCAGATACAAAAAGAAAGGCCGCTCTCGATTGTCTTCCATGAATTGGATCGCTCGTTCCGTGTAGCGCCGCGTCAGCAAGTTGCGATCGACTGGTGCTTCGATAACCTTGTCGTTTTCCATCAGCGGCAAGGGCGGCCAGTTTTTGTTTGGCCGCGGTGTCATATCGTCGCTGTAGGGAATACCAAAGTAAGAATCGAATCCTTGTCGCATCGGCATGAACGTCGGCTGGTCACCCAGGTGCCACTTGCCGATGCAGGTCGTAACGTAACCACGCTCTTTCAGGATTTCCGCGATCGTAACTTCATCGGGATGGAGTCCATTCGGAGACACTGGCCGCAGCACATGCCCGTCGGGGTTGGTCGAATGCAAGCCGACTCGCCGAGGATAACAGCCGGTCATCAACGCGGCTCGCGAAGGCGTACAAACACCGCTGGCGGAATAGAAGCTAGTCAGCCGCATCCCCTCGGATGCCATCCGATCGATGTTGGGCGTGCGGTGTTTCGTGGAACCGAAACATCCGACATCGCCGTATCCAAGGTTGTCGCAGAACAAAAGCACAAAGTTGGGTTGGCGCTGTGGTGCGGCAGCCGTAAGGAGTTGTCCAACGCCAAATAGTGTGGCCGCGATAGCTAAGGTAGAGGGTCGAGTCATGCTGATTATCACAAAAAAGGGGTGGGTCGAAACTTGGCCACATCATACCACCAATGGCCAATCGACTGTAATTTGCTAATATAGCGACCCTGCACAAAATAGGCGCCTGCCAAATGCCTCGAATAATACACTCGCTGCTTGTAATTTGAAAACCAACTTGATAGGTTACGGCGTTAAACTAGCAAAACTTGAGAGTAGGAAGCGCGGGATTTGCTTGCCTTTCATGCCAACCACACCAATTTCAAGGACGAATCTTCCCTCGTTGGCTTTTGAGTTTCGGTCGAAAACTAAGTTCACTTACTCGTAGGAATTGTTGCCAGGGCGATGCTTGTATTGAGTCGTAAAGTCGGTCAACGTATTCTCATCGGCGAAAATGTCGCGGTGACCGTCGTGCGCGTTACAGGTGGCGGTGTACGATTGGGTATCGAAGCACCTCCGGAAATGGCCGTCGTTCGCGAAGAGTTGGCAAATCAGTTGAACCAAGTCGACGCTGAAAAAGAACAATCTCAGAATCCGGCCAAGCAAGACGCCTAATCTGCGCCTTGAGCCTCGCGAAGGGCCGCTCCATAATCTCCGGGTTGTCAATCTTTCTCCGTAATGTGCCGATGATAGTCGTAATATGGAAACATCACTACATCGCCAGCTCAAAGAGATCTATGCCGACGGCGACGCGCGACAAGAAGTGCGGCTGGACGAATTTCGCATCGACGTGGTTGTGGATGACGAGTTGATTGAGATTCAACACGGCTCGCTGTCCGCGATTCGTGACAAAGTCAAGAAACTCGTGAAAAATCACAAGGTGTTGGTCGTCAAACCAATCGTGGCGCGGAAGCGAATCGTAAAACTGAAAGACCGTGGCGGATCCGTGGTGAGCAGTCGTTTCAGTCCAAAACGTGGAACGGTTCTCAATCTTTTCGACGAGTTGCTTTACTTTACGCGCACGTTTCCGCACGAGAATCTCGCGCTCGAAGTGCCATTGGTCGAAGTCGAAGAGCTGCGCTTTCCCGGACACGGCCGGCGTCGTTGGAAACGCGATAACGATTTTCAAGTCGAAGATCAGAAGCTGCTGCAGATCAAAGAGATCTATCGCTTTCGCACAGCAAAGGATTTGCTGCGCGTCGTTCCCAAGCGTTTGCCGTCGCCATTTCACACGGGTGACCTGGCAAAGGCGTTGGGTGTCAAGCGATGGATCGCTCAGCGCGTGGCTTATTGTTTTCGCGAAACGGGCGCGACCGAACTGGTTGGCAAGAAAGGTAACGCTTTGCTCTACAAGATCGCCGGGAAAAAGCGTAAAGCGGCCTAAGCCTTCGCCGCCTTCTGTCGGCTTTCTCGCAGGCCGCGACTCAAGATGTCGCGCAACATTGGCGAGTAATCTTCAAACTTGGTTTCGTCGGGCGCGCCGTTCGCAAACTGATAGATCGCATCCCGTGGCTTCATGCCCAATGAAATCAAAGTCGAACTTACCGTGCCGCGTTCCTTGCCGCGAATCACCATGCTGGGACGACCCGGCGGTGATGGAGCGCGGGCGAACACCTTGCTGGCAACAGCGAGAAATTTCACTGGCGAGTCCAATGTCTGCAACGTGAGCAACCGACGGCACATCGTGACGCGTTCGTCGCGTGGGTCGTTGGCGTCCTGGTTACCAAGAATTGTCAGACCCTCGATCAGTTCAACCACTTCAATGTCGTCCCCACCATGAACGACCCAGCCACTCTCTGAATCGGCAATCACGAAATTCACACCGTCGTACTTCGCGGCGTGCAACTCTTCCAATGCCAAGTCCACAGCTTGCCGCGCCGAACCGCATCGCAACAACTCGCGACACAAAACACCTCGTGATCTTGGAGCAACTGGTGGAAACATCTTGCTGCGGTTTGCCGCACCCACAAACATGCCGTGTTGGTTGACGCCTAACCAAGTTCCACCCGCCTGCTTATCTAACGCGCACAGAATTCGTGGCTTTCCAGATTGGATAGAAGGGGGTTGGCTGACTCGATCGTAGAATTCATCTCGATTGGCTGCCACCAGAATGGGGGATTCTGGTACAAGCTGATATTGGATCGCGAGCAAACACATCGCTGTATATCATTCCATTCATTAAAGTAATCAGTGAATCAACAAATAACTTCTGTGAACAATGTATCCGCTCATTTTGCCGCCGGACACCCCTTAATGGGGGTTATGTGTGACATTCTTGTCAGGTGCCCCGAAAATGAACCGATCTGGCAGACTTGTGAAGCTGGGTGAAAAGGCTTAGCTTGGTCATAAGTTGAACACTGGAAATAGTTTTCATCAAATGAACCTGTTGTGAAAAGTCCATTTCTGTAATTTGGCGGGATTCAAGAATGTCAGAAAATTCTCCCAACGACGCCCTCGGCATCGGCATCATCGGAGCTGGTGCGGTTAGCGATTATCACCACGTGCCGGGAATCAACATCGATCCAAGGGCACGATTGGTTGCCATTTGCGACCCTAATGAAGCTCTGCTTGAACAACGCCAGACCGAATGGACATTCGATTACGCAACCAACGATTATGAAAGGGTTTGCAGCGACAAGAACGTGGATGCCGTGATCATTGCGACGCCCAATTTCACGCACAAGCCGATCTCACTGGCGGCCATCCAGGGCGGGCAACACGTGATGTGCGAAAAACCACTCGGCGTCAATGCAGCGGAAGTGCGAGAAATGTATACGGCTGCCCGAGACGCGAAACTCGTTCACATGACCGCCTTCACCTATCGCTTTGCCCCATCCATGCGATATCTGCGCAAGTTATTGAAAGATGGAGATTTAGGTGAGGCACGTCACTTTCGCAGTCAGCGTTTTCTCGACTGGCCCGAAACGAGTTGGGGATGGCGGCAATACAAAGACAAGGCTGGGGCCGGCGATTTGTATGACATGACGATTCATCGGATTGATTTTGCTATCGATTTGCTTGGTCCAGTGAAGCAGATATGTGGTGCGGTGGCGCGATTTACGTCACGAGACACCACGCCTGACGGTCAGTCCTGTCCGCCGTCCGAAGTTGACGATTGGTCGTCGATCATTGGCGAATTCGAATGTGGTGCTGTGGGCGTTTGGGAAGGCACGACGTTGGCCAAGGGCTATGGTCGTAACGGTTTCGGACACGAATGGGCTGAAATCAATGGATCGGAAATGTCCGCTGTTTATCAACTGCATGAACCAAACACCATTCTGCTGGGTAAGACCGGATCAGACTTGTCCCCCGTTGAAGTACCCGCCGAGTTTTTGAAGCCCCCAGGAAGTCCTCGCGACCCGAGTGATGGCGAGCCAGCGACAGTATTTCGCTATGATCTGGTTTGGGAGTTTGTTTCGGCGATCGTTGAAGGCCGCGATGCCGTGCCAAGTTTTTACGACGGATTAAACGCCCAAATCCTTGCAGACAGCGTGCTTCAGTCGCATGCTGAACGAAAGTGGGTAGAAATCCCCGAAGAACGTCGGTAATCGCCTGCTCCTTTGTTATACTCAAACGCTCTCTAGGCAAACCTTAAGACCGACCGACGCATGGCATCCATTACCTCGCAAGCTGAATCAAAGTCTTCGTTCGGAGAACAAAGATCATTTGCCACATTGACCGGTGTCCAAATCGTCGGCGTTGGTTCTTTTGCACCGCGGACGGTGGTCCGCAATGAAGATCTTGGGGAGCGCGCGTCTTAAAGTGGTAGGATAGTACGGATGGCGACACAAATGTGCCGAGTCGTTTTCTGTTTGCTCGCCTCTTGCTCGCTGCTAGTCGTCGCATCGCATGCCAACTCTGACGAAGTCATTGCACGGCTGGGGCACAATCGCTTTCTTCACGGCCGACAAGTTTTTGCGATTACATTTTCGCCGGATGGGTCGACATTGCTCTCCGGCAGTGAAAAGAATGCGATCATCTGGGACCGCAAAACGGGCAAAGCGAAACGCGTGTTTGTGGCGGACTTTGGTCCGTTCCTTGCAGTGCAGTATTCACCCGACGGCAAACTCATCGCCACGGGATCGAAGGGGGCGGTGGCACAAATTTGGGACGCTGAATCGGGAGCATTGCTCCACACGCTTCGAGGGCACCAAGGCGCGCTCAAGACCTTGGCGTTCACGCCTGATGGCGCGGTGTTGGCCACTGGCGATTTCGAAGGATCCATTCGGTTGTGGAACCCGACGACCGGCAAACAGATATCGCAGCTCGATTTGGATTCGGGCAGCATCAATGTCGTTGCCTTCTCTCCGGATGGCGCGAAGCTCGTCTCTGGATCGTCCCGTCCGCCAAAAGCAATTGTTTGGGACTGGAAGAACGGTAAGCCTTTGGTGGAGTTGAACTCACCGCGAGTCAACGTCGCGTCGATATGTTTTTCACCGGATGGCAAACACGCCGCAGCCGGAGCGAACAACTCTGTCGACGTTTGGCAAACCGACACCGGGGATAAGATACGCGAGCTGGCGCAACAAAAGAGTCGCGTGACATGCATCGGCTTCAGTCCTGACGGCAGCACATTGTTGACGGGGGCAATCGACAAAACAATCCGTGCTTGGGATTTCGCAACGGGCAAGCAGCGTTTCGAAGCCAAGGGCCATCTGGGCATGATCCAACAACTTGCTTGTTCACCAGACGGCAAAGCGATCGCGAGTTGCGGATTGACAACCGGTTCGCACAACTATGATTACACCATTCGACTGTGGGATGTGGCGACGGGCAAACAACTTCCCACGACGCAAGGCAGCAACTTGCCGCTGGAATCCGTCGCAATTTCACCAGATGGATCCAAGGTCGCGACGGCTCGCGTTGATGAAGGAGTCAGCATTTGGGACGTGTCTTCAGGCAAACGGCTCCACGACTGGCACCAGCGGGATCAAGGCCGCAATTTTGTACACGTCGCTTTTTCGCCGGATGGCAAAGTGCTTGCCACGACCATGACCGACTCGGTTGGGCTGTGGGACGTCGAAACCGGCAAGCTGCTTGGCGCGATTCCAGTCGCGGCACCGCTGATCGCGTTGGCGTTTGCCCCGGACGGAAAGACCCTCTCGGTCGGCAACGGCCGGTCGATCGTGACGATCTGCGATGTCGAGCAACGAAAAGTGCGTGCCGAATGCGTTGGGCATACGAACCAGATTTGGTGTGTCACCTATTCGCCCGACAGCCGGATGGTTGCGTCGGCAAGTTGGGACAAATCGGTTCGTCTCTGGGACATCAGCACGGGGCAGCTTCGCTTCAAGTACACCGAGCACGACGACCGCGTTCGCTGGGTCTCGTTTTCACCGGACGGTCGCATGGTCGCGTCGATCAGCAATGATGCGATTGTTGTCAAGGAAATCGTGACGGGTACAACGGTGGCACGGCTGACCGAAATTGGAAAACAAGGTGGAGCCAACGCGCTGGCTTTTGCGTCGGATCATCGCACGATTGTGAGCGGCAACTGGAACAACGAGATCATCTGTTGGGACTTGGCGACCGGAAAATCTTACCTGCGCCGAAACGGCAAACACGGCCCGTGGATTTGTGGAATGTCGCTCTCGGCGGATGGGCGCCGCATGGTGACGGGTTCGTCCGATGGCATGGCCGTGGTGTGGGATTTGCCAAAGCTGACGGCCAGTAAGACCGCCATTGTTTCAGAGCCTCCATGGCGCGATGCGTGGCTCGACTTGGCATCGGCCGATGGCGCTGTTGCCTATCGGTCGCTTTGGACTTTGGCCGGTGATAAGCAGGCGACACTGAAGAAGATGAGCGAGACGCTTAAGTTCGATTCCGATGCGGGAAAGGAATTGGAAGTCATCACGGGCCTCATTCGGCAGTTAGACGACGATCAATTTCGCACACGAGAGATCGCCACAAAACGGCTCTTGGAATTTGGTGCCAAAGCTCGACCGCTTCTTGAACGTGTGTGGAAAGAGTCCTTGTCCGTGGAAAAGCGGTTTCGAATCAGGCAGATCCTCAAGATTCTCGATCGCAGTGTCTTTCAGCCACTCACCAGCCCCACCGCACTGCGCCGCCACCGATCCATCCAATTGCTGGAATACTTTGCGGACGAAGAAGCCAAAGTTTTGCTCAAACGTATCGCGGAGAACTCGCCATCACAGCGCGAATCGTCGGCGGCCAAGGCTTCACTGCGGCGGCTCAATCGCGCTGCCAGTGCCGCTCCTTGATCTTTGTAACACGGGCCGGGGTCAGCGCCACATTCTCGTAGGCGTTATGCGTCAAAGTTCTTTAATACATTCCCAAGCTGGGCCGCTTCGCCATGTCAAATGCAGGGAAACTGATGTGAGTTCACAAAACGCAATTCGCTCAATCTTTTGGCTTTATATGACCCTGGTCGCCGCGCTTGCGATTTTGGCGGCAAGTGTTGCAAGCGCCGACGAGTTTCGATCTTCGGCGACATCCACCGGCGCGCAAAAGAAGACGGTTGCCATAGCCAGTCCCCCGCCCCGGGTCGCCGCCGAGTTGCTGCGGCTACACAATTATGTACGTAAACAAGATGGCCTGCCGCCTTTGCGAATGGGCACCAAGCTTGCTTCGGCCGCACAAAAGTTTTCGGCGTACTTGGCCAGACGTCGCAACTACGGCCATGAAGCCGATGGCCGCACGCCGAACCAACGCGTTGAAGCCGAGGGTTACGAGTGGGGCACTTGGGCCGAGAACATTGCCTGGGGTATGCGTCGTCCTCAAGATGCGGTGATGGTTTGGATGCAATCCGAAGGCCATCGCAAAAACATCATGAGTGAACACGCCGAGATTGGTTTTGGCATCACCGACGATGTCTGGGTCGCCGTGTTTGGAACCCCGCTCGATGAATACATCGAAATAGAACGTGCCAAGCAACGCCAAGCTGCGACAAAGTGATTTGCTGATTCACGGACGGGGGCATTTCTAAAGAATACCCTCGACCATTTTTCCGTGTTGGTGTGAATCCGTGCGACAGTTTCCTGTGCGCCGCCCCGCCAATTACGCTACGATCTTCGCCCGTGGGAATTCATCGAGAAGTTTCGCATAGATCGGGACGTCACGCAACAACTTCCGAAGCTTGGATTGGCTTCGCATGCTGTGCAGTTGTTGATGGTGTTCCTGTCGAACTCGCAACGGAGTGTAAACGCTGCGGTCACGCCCCAGTTCTCGACGCTCTTCATCGAGGAGCGCCTTTCCGAGCAACACCCAGATTATCCAAAACGGCAAGAACACAATCGTAAATATCACGAATAAATAGCGCCCCGTGCCTGGACCTTTGATCCATTTGGATTCGCATTGTACGTAGAGTTCGTAGGAATCCGATGTAGGAAGTCCAGAGACCGCGCAAGTGTCGCCGGGTGGCAATTCGCCATCACGGATCATTCGGTTAATTGTGTCAATCGTGCCTGCTTCGTAGGCTCCTTGTCCGGCCAACTGGCGAAGTTGGCTCAATCGTGGGACCCTTACGGTGCGACCGCAGGTACACGGAATATCTGTACCGGCTTGCGTAGAGGTTACGTCGAGCGTGTTTCCACAATCACATGAGACGGAGAATGTCATTACATAGAGTTCGTGCACAAAAAAGGAGACGGGGGGCTTTTTCAAAAACTCCCAACACGAAGATGCAAGAGTGCCAATTCACATTCCATAGTGCTCGGCCACGTCACCGCCTTCGCGTGTTGAGAATGCTTGAAAGATTCCTCGGTCGATCTCGTAGCCAATGAGCTGCACGCTGGCGTCGCCCATCACAAAGTAGGCGCCGGGTGTGTGCCAACTCCAAAAACGCCGCAGTGTTCCGCGCCACGAAATGACATTTTCGCCCGGACTGAGACCGCGGAACGTGCTGAGGTAATGCTCGCATTCGGTGCCCCCACAAATCATCCAACCCCAACCAAAGTCGGCGGGAATCGGGCGTTCGCCGACCATAAACGTCTGCGATGTGCCGTCGATCGCGTCCGCCAGCGACATGCTGCTGTTGGTAAAGAACAACCCATCACCTTTCGTCGGTCCGATGCCCCAACAGAATCCGCTCTCCTTACTGCCCGATACGCCAAGATAGCTTCCCGGCCAAAGATTTCCGCAGTCGCCGGAGTTGGGAAGCGATCCAAGCGGGCCGCTGTCTAAACCGTATCCTTTATTGATGTCCGCGGGACAGACGAGGAAGTCGTACTCGTAGGACGAAGGATTCGCTCGCCCCGCGGCCTGCAGGTCCTTGATCTGTTGGCCGCAGTTGCGAAGGTTGTAATTGATCGTTTCGTAACTCTCCGCGTCTTCGATAAAGGGCATGATGTACAGCATCATGCCCCAGGCATAAGGACGCGTATCAATGCTTCCGCTGGGCAACGCCTGCATGCGGTCATTGTAATTGATCAACGCGAGGCCGATCTGCCGCAAGTTGTTTTGACACTTCGTTCGCCGCGCGGAGGCTCGCGACGCCTGAACGGCGGGGAGAATCATCGCAATCAACAACCCCATGATGGCAATCACAACGAGCATTTCGACCAACGTGAATCCGTGATGTGTTGAGTTCCTTTTCATGTTTGCCTCTCTCAGAATTCGAAATTGACCTGCATCTTGCCTTGGCTCACTGTCGCTTCCAGCTTCCATTCTTTGGGCATACTGTCCACCGGTTCACCCATTTTCACGGACTTTGGGTCCGGCGGAGCGGAGGTAATCAAAACATCGTGCGTGCCAGCGATGGGACCGTTCGTGGTTGTAAATTGATATTGCCCGTCGGAGACGGAGGTGTTGGCCGACGGTCCCGATGTTCCCTTGGACGGCAGGAACGTAATCGAGCCGTGGTCGATGCGCCGGCCTTCAATAACGATCAGTCCCTGGATGGGCAGCCGGTTAACCTTCGAACCGCTTCCACAACCGCAAACGACGAGCAGAATCAGAATCACGATGACCTGTGGTGTTTTCATTGCCCAACTGTTCCTGGCACAAGGACCGTGTCATTCTATCCCAAGTATTCTAACATATCCCAAAGGACCGCTCGCAAAAAGCTGCCTGAATCACTCCACAAATTACTTCGTGCTGGCTGATTCCAATGCGAAAACTTTGTCGTAAGACTCGATCGCGATGCCGCCCAGTCGCTTGGCCAGGTTTCGATACGAACTGCGACGATAGTCCCACGTCTTCGACCGCGGCACCTGTTCCAGCCAGTCGCAAAGATGGATGCGACAAAGATCGTCAAAATCTTCGGGTGCCAAATCGACTTCTTGTTTGGTCAGCCGATCGATAAACGTGTGTGGCGGGGTTCCACGCTCGACGGCCGCATCGAACGATGGCCGATCCATCGCACAGTTGTAGTACGCCAGATGCTCGGCCCGCTCGCCGATTAAATCGCGCACTTCGCCACGTCGCTCGAGCGGCAGCGTGAACTTTTGAAAGTACTCGGTGCCATAGATCGAATGGTACATCGCGGCCCGACAAAGATCGTCATCGCCGCCCCAGGCCCTCATGTCGTTGTGCACGCCGATGGCGTGGGCCAAGTAGCCTTTCTCGGTGTGCTCAATCGAATCCGCGCCGACCTGGATGAAAAAGTCAGTGAGTTGCTTAAAGGTTGGCTGTGTTTCGTTCATGTTCTTGCCTTGGTGGGAATTCGAACTTCCGGGAACTTGCGTCCCTCATAATGTACCAATTCTCGTCCCCAACAAAGTCGATAGCCAGCGCGACGCACGATCAAAATCGGAACGACAATACATGTTCCAAAAGTGGCGAGTATCAGCGACGCACCGAACACGCCCCAAACGTCCAAGCCGTGCGGCTGCATGGCGATGCATAGGATCAGCAGTGTAGTCGCGATCGCGGTCGAATAATACAAACTGAGTACGTGGATTCCATTCAGCAATGATTGAACTCGAAGTAACAGAAGGGCCGGAATCACCGCGACGAAGCTAATTCCCGCAGTCGAGGCGGCCATGACCAAGATTATGAACCAAAATCCTGCTGAATCCTCGTCGGCTGCAATTCGAACAAGTGCAAATGAAACGGCGACCAGTGCGGTACTCACCATCATCTGAGAGATGGTCATTGGCCCATCGACATCAAATTGAGTTTGCGATTCGTCAAGTTCGGCGACGGTTCGGATCCTCCAGCGAAAAACGATTCGCATCATCCACATTGGGGCCTGGATCGACAGGTAGATCAGAGGAATACACATCCCGGTCTTCCACATTACTTCGTCGAGCAACGTGCCGTAGTAGCTCGCGGTCGCACAACCAACTGTCCAAAATCCGAAGAAAAAGACGGTCGCCAAGAATCCAAAGGTTTGCCGCTCGAAGACGGGGAACATAGCGAACGCGCCCAACAAGGTTACGAGCCCGCATTGAGCCATGATGGCGCCAATGGCGATATGAATGAAAACTGCGGCCCACGATCTTGGACTAATTTCCCCCATCATTGGAGCAATCGCAACGTTTCCTAGCGCAAAGACAACGGCTATGGTGGACAGCAGGCCAATCGGACTCCAAGGCGCTGAGTGACGCATTTTAGTGATGACAGGATCGGGCTTAGATTCTGCGGAGTCCATCACTGGAATCCTGTCAAGGTCGACGGCGGCGAACAAGGAATTGGCGATGTTTCACCGTCGCTTTCACAATTTCCAACTCAGTTCGTTTGGCAAAATCCGCTGCGAGTTCATCGGAACGTTCTGTACCCACAGGATCTTGATGGACGAAAAGCATGTAGCGCAGCGTCAGGTGATCGTCGGCCGTTGTGATTCTCGGCTCGAACATACAAACTGACGCCCCCATCCAGCCGTCTTCGCGGACGTGCCAGCCGGTTGGATGCCCCGGGTTTTTCGGGTGATCGATGAAAGTGATGCCTTCTGTTTTGCCGCCCGGCACTGGGCCGCTGTAGTCCATCCACCGCGCCCGATTGCCAAAGATCGCCGGCTCGTGGATCTTGCCTTCGCTGTTGGTCAGTTGTCCGCCGCCGAAATGTTCCGAGATGTTCTTCGCTACACGTACGGCCAAGAAACCAAAGTTTGTTTTTTGAAACTCCAAAGTATCCGCAATCGGAGTGAACGTCGTTTGTAATTCAAGCTGCGTCTCGCCATCTTTCAGTCCCGGTCGAAACGCCGCGATCACTTCTTGTCGCAGCAACTCCTTCGGATCATGTCCATCGTACCAGCGAAGTTCCACGCCCATCAGCGCCTCTTCATCGCCGTCTTCGTACGCCAGCCAATGATGTTGTCGAATGCGGGCCTCGGTTAGATCGCTCCAAAAGTCGATGCCGAGCACCTTGTTGTGCGCAAACCAGACGCTGCGATGATGATCGTGGTTCTGAGCACCAGGATGTCCCATCCGCGTTAGCGAACTGCCCGCTGGGCCGTTCAACGGATAGAAAAATGGGCGTGGATACTTCGGATCGAAATGCCACCGCGTTCGCTCTTGGCCGTCGATCTGAATCGAGACCTGGTTGTCGGGCAGCGGAATGATCTGACAGCGTGGGATGTGATAGGGCATGGCTACCTGACACAGGCGCACTTCAAGTGGCTGAGTCCTTTACGTTCAAACCCAAGGGTTTCGCTTGGCGACCCGACGGCGTCAATAACGATTCATCCTTCACTCTTGGAGCCGGCACGACCAAGCAGCTTGTAGGAAAACAACAGAGCCATCGTGCCAGCCACGGCGATCAAAAAGGTTGCGGGAACCAGGACCTGGTCTTTCCAATGGTCCGCTTCGATTTTCGACATCCAACTCGTATAGACGCTGGCAATGCTCCAACCGATGATCGTGCCGAATGAGCCGAGCAATATGATCGGGATCGTCCCGACCTTGGCTCGGCCCAGCATGATTATCTTAGCAACCATACCGACAATGACGCTGAAGCCGATCCACATGATGACCGACTCGACCCAGTAGGACGCCGGGTCCCGCAAACTGAAAAGGTATTTGTCAACAAATTCCATGGCAAATTGTCTCGCATGAGGTTTTGAAATGAACGCAAAGGTTCGTCGAAGTCAAAGTAGTGATCCGACGTGATGATGTCAATCAATGCTGCCGCGGTTGATGAGATCGATTAGCTGGCGCAATCGTCCCAAATTGCGGCGGTTAAAGTGAAAGACGAGCCGCGACAATTCATCGAGTTCCGGTTCATTGCTTTCTTCTTCCAACGGGCCACTTTGATTGAACGAACCACTTTCCAGGATGTCACCGAAGTTGGCATTGATGTGGTCGAGCATTTCGTTGCTGAGTTTTTCGTTCAACCGCAGGACAAGCAGCTTTTTGCAATATCGCTGGCTGTGGTAAACGCTGAAAAACTGCAAGCACTCGCCGACCGCTTCCTGGCAATTGTCGGTGACTTTGTACAAATTCAAATCTTCCGGTGCGATCATCCCTTCGCCCAACAGGGTGCCTTCGATGAAGTCTTTGAGGCCGCTCCAATAGGTTCCGCCGGGTTCGTCGAGCAACACGACGGGGGCCATGTCTCGCTTGCCGGTTTGCAACAGTGTGAGCACTTCCAGCGCTTCGTCCAAAGTGCCAAAACCGCCCGGCAGGCAAACCACCGCGTCGCATTCCTTGACGAACAACAGCTTTCGCGTGAAGAAATACTTCATGTGCACAAGCTTAGGATCGCCGGCAATGATGGGATTGGCGTCCTGCTCGAAAGGCAGCATGATGTTAATACCCATCGAGTGCTCGCGTCCGGCACCTTCATGGCCGGCTTCCATGATGCCCGCGGCCGCGCCTGTAACCACCAGCCAATCTTGCTCGGCCATCGCCCGGCCAAAGGCAACCGCTTGTTGATAAGCAGGATGATCGGGCTTGGTCCG